>NZ_JBEPDC010000018.1:0-222279 GCF_040300065.1 Nonomuraea sp. NPDC000554
GCCCTCCGCCCGCCCGCCGTCCGGGCGTGCGGCCTGGGGGCCGGTCCCGGACGGCGGCGGGACACCGGGCCGGCCACCGCACGCTAGTCGCACCGTGCCCATCGAACGCTCCGGCCGGGGTTGCCGCGCCGCCGCACAGATGCAGTCCTTACGATCGCCGCTGCAGGGCTGGCCTCCGCATGTGCTTGGGGGCGATCGACGGTCCAGGGCTTCGTTCCTCAGCCCCGGCCCAACGAACAACGTGGCTGATCACCTTATAGACGGTGGAGGGCGATGAGGTTCGGCGCTCAGTTCATGCACCTAGAGGCCCCGCCCGTTACCGCGCGAGCGTTCCCATCACCAGCTGTAAGCGGTCATGAGAGAAACCTGGCTGGCGGCCATGTCGGTCCAGGTAGGTGGCCACCTGGTTCCTGGTGAACGGCCAGGAGAAATCCGACGGCTAGCATCATCCTGCCCGACCTCGCCCCGGGCTGAGTGCTCCCCGAACACTACTCTGTGGAGATCGCATCCAACCGGCCTCCGAGAGGGCGGACCCACTGTTGTCCCCGAGCAAATCGGTCGACGTCCAAGCGCACGCTGGTCATCGCTTCCACGGTCGCTAGCGCGGTCTCCCACTCAGGGTAGGGAGCGGAGGGTTTCACACCGGCCTGGTCGTCCGTACGCTGCTGGTCGGCAAGAGCGCGCAGGGCCCCGAGGTAAGAATCCAGAGCACGGGGATTTGGGCCCCAGCACCCTGAAGGCTCGGGATAAAGGGTGTCCAACTCGGTGACGAGCTGCCCATCGGCCGCATAGAACAACCTGTTCGCATTGTTGATCAGATACCAGAAGCCCCACGCCTGCGCGTTCTCGGTCAGACGAGCCCAGATGTCGGGACCGTCGATATAGACGTTGGCCGCCAGCACGATCACGCCGTGGTCGCTCTGTTCCAACACGGCATGTTCCGCCGGCTCCAGCACCGTTCGGGGGCTCGCCGTGTTGGGGACAGCGCCCAGCCGGCGAGCGACATCGGCGACCGTGAGGGGCTCCTCACGGCCTCGCACGACCATCCAGAACAGTGCGTTGGTGCTGCCATCCTCCATCCGTTCCAGATCCTTTAGGAGCTGTATGTAGTAGTTGATCATCTCGGGCGTGACCGGACTCATGCGTCTCCTTCTCGATAAGCGAGACGACAGGGTAGCGACCGATTACGACGTTTTTCGATCACGAGGTGGACCCTAACCCGGCCACAATCGCCGCCAGGTATCGCTGTGGCGTCAAAGCCTGGATCTGGCCCACATCGGCGATGGCACGCTGTCGTCTGCGATCGTCACGGCCTTGCCAGGCTCCTCCTCGGGTCGTTCCGCTCAAGCACGGTGGCCGTGGGCCTTCAGAAGTTTTGGCCGCACACCAGGAGGATTCCTGGCCGTGTATTGGGATGCTCGTGGCCGCCCACTATGAGAACTTCATGTTTGCCCACACCAGCCCTGCGATCAGTCGTATTCGTCGATCCATAGATCGGCTCCAGCTCTGTGAAGAAAACTGATGGCTTCTTCGTTAAGAACGAGCCCTCGCGGACTGAAGCCCTCTCCTGGTTCGAACGACCGAAGCATGACCAACGTGGCTGCTGCACCACCAGCGGTCAACTCTCCGATTCGACCCCAGGCGCCGGCCAACTGATTCATCACGGCTTCCACCTGCTCATTGAGTGAGGTGGTGTCCGCAAAGCCGGAGTCGAGCATCCATTCGTGTCGTGGCGGTACAAGGCGCCCACTCTTCCTGCCGCGTCGTGACGCCTTCGCCTCAGATCGAGTCGGCTCGACGCCCACGTACTGGGTGATCTGACCGGGATCCAGTTCATCGGACTGGATCATAAAGTAGACCTGCTGCTCGACGATCACATGGACACGGTAGCGGTTCAAGTGTCGGCGAGCGCTTGCACGACTGGGCAGGGGCAGTCGCTTCTACTGCTCAAGACCTTGATCGTCGTGCCATTGGCGTGCCATTGAGGGCGGTCAGCAGCGGTCAATCACGGTCACTCGCGGACTGTCCCCAGCGCAGGTCGAGGCCGTTGCGCCTGAAGATCAGACCGTTTTGCAAGCAGGATGTCAGGAGTTCGAATCTCCTAGGCTCCACCCCACGTCAAAGGCCACTTTCCGTGATCGGGAAGTGGCCTTTGCGATCTTGTGCAGCTGCAAAAATACAGCTACAAGTCCAGACGAGTGCCGAGCTGCTCGCGGGCCTTGTCACCCACAGCCCGAGTCGTCGGTCTTGGTCTTGTCTCGGTGCAGGAGTTGGTCGCCTACCTGGGTGAGTTGGCGATTAGTTCTCAAGGGCGTGCGAGCCAGGGCAGGACAGAACGGCAGATCACGGACGCGTAGACGGCGATTGTGCTACGCGCTGATCCTTGACGTCCCTTACTGGCGTGGTTCTGACCGCCGTCCTCGTCTCGATATCCACGTGCAGCGCCGCGCTGCGGCCTGGAGAGCCGATGGTTCGAGGGTGTCAGCGGACATCCAGCCGGGCGGCGCGGGTCAGCAGGTAGCGGCGCTCGGGAAGGCTGGTCGTGAGCCGGGCAGCGGCACGGTACTCCGCGGCCGCGGCCGCCCTCTCGCCGGCTTCCTCAAGCAGGTGCCCGCGCACCGCGTGCAGTCGGTGATGGCCGGCCATCCGCTGGTCCCCGGCTACTGTCTCGAGGACGGCCAGCCCAGCTGCGGGGCCGCTCAGCATCGCCACCGCCACAGCGCGGTTCAACGTGACCACGGGGTTGTCAGCGAGCTGGTCGAGCACCTGGTAGAGGGCGGCAATCTGCGCCCAGTCGGTGTCTTCGAAGCGTCTCGCCTCGGCGTGCACGGCGGCGATCGCGGCCTGCAACTGGTAGGGGCCTGGCCGCTTGCGCGGCAATGCGTCGGTCAGCAACGCGATGCCTTCATCGATCACCACCCGGTTCCACCGACCGCGGTCCTGTTCCGCGAGCGGGACCAGTTCGCCGTCCGGGCCGATGCGGGCCGGACGGCGGGCATCGGTGAGCAGCATCTCGGCGAGCAACCCGCTCACCTCAGGGACATCTGGCAGCAGCCGGTGCACCATCCGGGTCAGGCGGATCGCCTCCGCGCACAACTCGCCGCGATGCAGCGACTCCCCTGCCGTGGCGGTGTAGCCCTCGTTGAAGATGAGATATAGCACGTGCAGGACGACGTCGAGGCGACGTGCGCGATCCCGGTCATCGGGCATCCGGAACCGGCCGCCCACCTCCAGGATGCGTTTCTTCGCGCGGCTGATCCGCTGGGCGAGCGTCGCCTCGGGTAGCAGGAGCGCGCGGGCGATCTCAGCGGTGGTCAGGCCGCCGACCGCCCGCAGGGTGAGCGCGACCTGCGCGGGCGGATTCAGCGCGGGATGGCAGCACAGGAACAACAGCAGCAGGGTGTCGTCCGCGTCCCCGGCAGGCGAGACGTCGGCCGCCGGTGACAGCAGGTCGGCGGGCAACACGCGTGATGCTTCTTGCTGCTCTCGTCGGCGGCGGGCCTGCTCGCTGCGCAGCAGGTCGGTCATACGGCGGGTGGCGACTGTGGTCATCCAGCCCGGCGGATTGTCCGGCATGCCCTGCTCTGGCCACTGGGTCGCGGCCGCGAGCAGCGCCTCCTGAACGGCCTCCTCGGCGAGGTCGAAGTGGCCGTAGCGGCGCGTGAGCGCGGCGAGGACCTGCGGCGCGAGCTCGCGCAGCAGGTCCTCCATCCGCGGGGGTACGGTCACATCTCCCGGCCGGCGTCGTCCATGACCGGCCGCAGCTCCACCCGGCTGTGCACGATCGCGGCAAAGCGCGCGGCCAGCTCGACCGCTCGGTCGTGCGAGGCGACGTCGATCACCCCGAACCCGGCGAGCACCTCCTTGGCCTCGGCATACGGTCCATCGGAGGCGACGGGCCGCCCGTCACGGATCTCCACGGTCATCGTGTGCGAGGGGTCGGCCAGCCCGAAGCCGGTGACCATCTCGCCGGAGGCCGCGAGGTCGGCGTAGAACGCCGACATGGAGCGGAAGTGCTCGGCGACCTCCTCTGGAGACCAGGTCGCCTCCGTAGCGCCGAGGCCCAGGGTGTCCCACGCCGACGCGTCGCCAAATGTCATGATCATGTACTTCATCGGGCCAGCTCCTCCACCCGCGTCATGTTCGACTCGTAGCCGCCGCCCGGCCACTGCCAGGCGCCGGTGTTGCGCACGCCATCGGCGTCGAAGGTGCCGACGAACTTGGCCGGGGAGTCGACGCCGCCGTACCAGATTGTGAGGGTATCGTCGGCCAGTTCGTAGACGTACTCGAGGATCTCGCCGTTCTGGCTGAAGAAGTGCGAGCGCAGCTGGCCGCTTTCGGCGTGGAAGCCGATGTACTCGACGCCGCGGTTGACCTCACCGTCTTGGACGAGCTCGACGTGCTGCACGAGGAAGCCGCCGCCGTCCATCCACTCGTAGCGGACCGTACCCGACAGGCCGGGTCCATCGATGACCCAGGTGCCGACGAGCGGTTCCAGGCTGCGCAGGGTGTTCGTTGTCGCGGTCACGATGTTCTCCTCTGATGTTAAGGGTGAAGGGTCAGCGATGGCCGCGCCGCAGTACCGCAACGGCGGCCGCGAGCAGCAAGAACACCAGCGGCAGCGCCGGGCTGGTGCCGAGCGCCGCGACGTTGGTGACGGTGGCGCCGATCATCAGCGCGACGAGTCCGACGGCGGCCGCGCGGGCCAGCTGCGGGACGAGTAGACCGGCGGCACCCGCGAGCTCGAGGCAACCAACGACGATCCGCAGCCACTGGCCGACCCCGATCTCGTCGAACATGGCCGTCATCTGCGCGTCGCCGAAGAGCTTCAGCAGCCCGCCGGAGGCGAACTGCAGGGCGAGGCCGAGCTGCACGACCCAGGACAGCGCGGTTCGGATGCGGCTGCGGGTCCGGGCAGTGGTCCTGGTCGAGGGCGTAGTCGTGGTGGTCACAGTGGTCTCCCTGGTGTGCTGTGCTTCACCCTCTCTGTCGGAGACGTACGGGCGCTCTCGACAGTGCAGCCGAAATTTCTTCTGTCGCGTGGTGACTTCCGCCCACCGGGACCCGTCAGCCGCGAGCGGACGGCCCACCTCTGGTGCTCAGCCGCTGACGAAGCGCCCAATACCGGCAACGCCGTCGAGAAATCATCAAAGAAATGGATGGTCCCTTCGGTGCGCTCGCGTGGATGAGAACGACCTGGCCCTACAGCAGCGAGGTACAGCAACGGAGACACACAACCCCTGTCGCCGACGACCGTCCCCACACGCCCGACTGGGGAAAGAGACCCTCCACGTCGTGACTGGCTCCCGTTTGCAAGCAGGATGTCAGGAGTTCGAATCTCCTAGACCCCACCCAGCCGCATCCCGTGATCGGGAAGTGGCCTTTTCGATCTTGTACGGCTGAGAAGTACAGCTACACGTTCAGCCGGGGTAGCAGAAGCCAAGCAAGCCGACGATCATGATGTACATGGCATTACTCAGGTTGCTGGCGGTCAGCCTTCTCAGCGCCGTCGTTGCGCTGCCCTTCCTCTGGATTCAGCGTGGCGACAACTTCGAGCACGTACGGCTCGCAGCCCTAATGGCGCTGGACGTTGGACAGATCGTAACCGTTCCACTCGGGACGCTGGTCGGCATCGTGCTGCTCGCCACGCGATCGTGGACGCGCACACCTGGCTACGTCCTGGGTGCGATCACGACCGTGTTCGGCGTGATCGTCGCGACGCAGGGCTGGGCCACGATGGACTGGGTCGAAGGACGACCTTCCGGGGTTGGTGATCCAGACGGCGAGTTGGTCATGGCGCTTCTTGCCTTTTTCTCTGGTGTGGTCACGACCTTTGTCGGCGTGCTCATCCTTCTTTTTCGGTGGACTGGTTATGAATCGCAGGCGGCATCGGCACGTCACCCGGCGTCGAAGTCCTTGACCGGCTCTACCTCCCCGACGATGTAGTAGCCGTGCGGGAAAGCCATCTCGAATGTCACAGGGATCGGGCCCTGAAGTGCCACCGTCCGTCACTTCCTTGTCTATCCCCTAGACAGTCCGACCGCTTCGCTCTGACGAGCTGTATAGGGGGTTATGCAAAGGGCGATAGCTGGAGTCTGCCCCAACTGTCTAGGAGGTAAAAACACTGGTCGCCAGTTTATGTGCAGAGCCTTCAACTGGAATGTGGAGGAGTAGTGCAAATGGTGTAAAACCCCTGGTTGATCTATAGCGGCCTGAGCGTGTTAGCCGGGACACTCACCCTGTGTCGGTGTCTCATCTGAAGTCCGCCCGCTGGTCAAAGTGGACCATTGCGATGACCGTTGGTGGCTGGATCTTTCTGGGCACCATGAGCTATCTGCAGATCCCGCTCTACAGGCAGATTTGGTGGTTCGTCCTGCTGGCCATCGCGTTCGGCTGGCTGTGGGCGTGTCTCTGGACCTTCACCGCGGTCATCTCGTACCTCTCGGTCCAGGCGTACGCGCGAGCAGCCATCGCATTGGTCATCGCCGTCACGCTGGGGGCGGTCATCTGGAGAGTCGATTGGCGAACCACATTCATCGACAGCACACTGCGACTTCACCAGGCAAGCTTCGCCGAACTTGCCACTGCTTACCGGGAGGGGAAGCCTCTCGAACCTCCCTGGTGGATGAAGTACCTTTCGATCAACGGAGAAGTCCAGGCCCAGGAGCACGGGCTGTACTTGCCGATCTACCGGGATGAATGGAGATCAGAGAACGGGTCGGGGCTCGCCTACTTTCCAAGCCGGCCCAGCAACGACTACTTGATCCAGACTGCCGAGGGGGACATTGGCCGGCCGATCCGCGACCTGGGGGACGGCTGGTGGTGGGTGGAGTAAGAGTCAGAGCCGAAAGTAGAGCGCAGTGGCGTCGTCGAAGGCCTTGCCGCGTGGCCACCGCGTGCCCTGCGGGTCCGAGTGCTCAGCTGTGCGGACTTGACGGATGACATCGTCAGGGCCGGACTCGTCGAGCGTGTCGAGCACCTGACGCCAGGTGCTCAGGTGAAAGCGGTCAACGAGGCGAGAGGCGCCGTCACTCAGGCATTCCAGAGCCTCGTTCGTACGCCGAAGCATGATCACCGTAGCTGAGGGCGAGCCGGGGTGAGCCAGGTCGCATGTTCCGTCATGGAGTGATGAGATCGTCTTGATCCCTTCTGCCAGCAGTTCGGCCAGGGTGTTGGCGTCCGGAGTCATTGCGGCCAAGAGGGTGGAGCCGAGGGTGCGGGAGTACCAGGCCACACCGTGTGAGCAACCGGAGTCGGCGCCGGGCGGAGTGCCCGCGCCGTCGAGGAGGACGGCGGCATCGGGAGTTGCAGCGACGAAGTCCTCGTTCAGCCGACCGGGTGCCGCTTCGGTGGCGAAGGTGACCTGCACGTCTCAATCCTCCTCATGCCGGTACAGCGGACGAGGCGGATGGGAAAATCGCATTAGAGAGGGGATTCTGGCCGTAGTACCTTCACGTCATGACCTCTGTCGAGCTCTCGATGACCTTTGGTCTTGTCGCCGTGGCCATCACGCTGATCGCAAGAGCACGGCGGCCAGGTCGGACTGATCAGGAGCGTAAGGCGGCTCGCACGGCAGTAGCCATGATGTTCGCCTTCTGGTTCGGCGCGATCCTTATCGGGAAGATCACTCTCTGGACAAGTTGATTACAAGCCCAGGGCCCGACGCCAGACCACTGCCAAGGAGCGCCTGCGGCGTTGCTTAGCACAACCGACGCCAGGAGTTCGACGGAGGCGGGCCTGATCGTCGTGCCATTAGCGTGCCATTAAGGGCGGTCAACAGCGGTCGATCACGGTCACTCGCGGATCGTCCTCCGCACAGGTCGAGGCCGTTGTGCTTGAAGATCAGGCCGTTTTGTAAGCAGGATGTCAGGAGTTCGAATCTCCTAGGCTCCACCCACACAAAAGCCCAGGCCAGACGCCTGGGCTCTTGATCTTTCTAGGGCTTGTTTTCAGGGCCGTGCTCGTTACGTGCCCGATCGCTTCTTCAGGGCCGAGCGCGCCCGCTGGTCGAGCTTCTCGGCCATCTCCCGCTGACGCTCATCCGTGGATCGCGAGGAGATCGAGCGATCCGCGCGTGACGGCCAAGGCCGCGGTTCCCCGTGTGGCAGACATGATCCCATCCCAGATGGGACCTGTGGTTGATCTTTACCTTCTCAGGATGGTGGCTGCCGGTTCTCCCTGTCGAACCATGCCATGGTCAGCTCGATCGGATTGCGGTGAGTACGGCGATGTCACGGCCGAAGCAGACGATGACGTGGCCTTGTGGGGTGGCAGCGACGGCATTGACCAAGTCGGGGAATTCGATGTCAGGGCTGATCTTGTCGAAGGTGGTGAGGCTCCATGCCGCTACCGTTCTGTGGCTGGCGGCAACTGCGATGGGGTGGCCGTCGACCGTGGTGGCGGCGAGTGCGCCCACGGTTCCCGCGGAAAGTTGGCCGATCTGCTGAGCGGTGGCGACGTCCCATACCTTCATCGGTGGGTCGCGCCAGTCATCGTTCGTGGTGATGGCGATGGGGCGTCCGTCCACGATGGTGGCGGCCACGAGGCGTACCGGTTTGCCGTTGCTTCCGGTGGTCTGGAGTCCGGTGTCGCGGTTGATGGTGAGGTCACGGACCCGGAAGCCGCCGCCCCACCGTCCGAGTAGGGCGACGGGCCGGTTGTCGAGCGTGGTGGTGGCGAGGCCGTGTACCCATCGATGGTCGCTCTTGCGGGGGTTGCCGGTCTCTTCGCCGGTGCGGAGATCCCATACCCGGATGGTCTTGTCGTCGCCGGCGGTGATGGCCCGGGGTGGGTCGCCCGTGTCGTCGGCCGCGACGGCGGTTATCGGGCGGCGGTGGGTGGTCAACGGTGCTCCAGCCGCCTTCCCCAGTGTGAGGTCCCAGAGTCGGACATTGCCGTCCTTGCCTCCGGTGATCGCCACCGCGCGACCGTCCACTTGGGTCGCGGCCACAGCAGTGACGGCGCCGGTGTTGTCCGTGAGTGGCTGGCACACCTGATCGCCGGTGTCCAGATCCCATACGCGTACGGTTTCGTCATCGCTGGCGGTGACCGCCACCGGTCGGCCAGCCACTGAAGTGGTGGCCACCGCCGTGATCGCGGCGGCGTGGCGAACTGGTTTGTCGGCCGGTTCGCCGACGATTAGATCGGACACCCGGACCGACCCGCCGTCGCAACTCGACACCACCACCTGCCGACCGTCCACCACTGCTGTCGCCACCGCATGCACCGTGCGGGGATGCTGAGGGAACAGCTCACCGACCAACTCGGCCGTTTTCAGGTCCCACACCTGGATGGTCGGCTCGTTGGAGTTGCAGGTGATCGCCACCAGTCGGCCGTGTACGACCGTGGTCGTCACGGCCTTTAGGTCCGCAGATCGGGGGAGGTCACCGAACGGAAGCCCGGTGGCTAGGTCCGACACGCGTGTGGTCGACTGGTAGCCACCAGAGACGACCACCAGATGGCCGGCAGTCAGCTCCGCGACCGCAACCGCGCTCACGTATCCACCGTGGCCGGTGAACGGGCTGCCCACCGGATCACCGGTATCCAGGTCCCATACCCGGACCGTTCGGTCGCCGCCCGTGACAGCTACCCAGCGACCGTCCAGCACCGCGGTCGCCACCGCGTACACCGGGCCGGTGTGGCCGCGGATCGGTGCCATCACCTCCTGCCGCGTTTCCAGATCCCATACCCGTACCGTCGTGTCGTAGCAACCGGTGACCACCACCCGGCGGCCATGGCGTTCCGCGATCGCGAGGGCCTCCACATTGTCAGCCTGAAGGTGGAGCGGCTCACCCACTGGCCTACCGGACGCGAGTTCCCACACCCGTACGGTGTCGTCGTCACCACCGCTGACCACAACAGGGCGACCGTCCAGAACTGACATCGCCAGCGCCCGCACCGCGTTCGTGTGACCAACCCATGGGGCGCCGACCCGCTCGCCGGTTGACAGATCCCAGACCCGTACGGTGTCGTCGCCGCCTCCGGTGACCGCTACGGCACGGCCGTCGAAGACCGCGGTCGTCACCGCCGCCACCCAATTGGTGTGACCGTCGGTGGTGCCTAACGGCGGGCATGACGTCACGCCCTTCGGCAGCAGACTGGTCCAAGTCTGCTGCACACGCCAGGCAGCAGGACGAACAACCGGAACCTCATGGCGGGACAGTGACGACATGCCGCGCATAGTAGTTGCTGGCACCGGGAGGCGTCTTCAAGAAACCCGGGGTGGTCGTCTTCCCGGGCGGCGGTGCGTAGCCGGAGCTGGCAGGCCCCCCATGGACAACATGGGACGGTCCTTCCTGAGCTGCTAGTACAGTCCCAATAGCCGGGACCCGCCCTTCTTCGCCACCGCCACACGAACACGCGGCGAAAACGTCCACACCGATGTGTCTCTCTGGTTTCTCCTGGAAGCAGACACCATCACCGCCTACGACCAGGGAGAATTCGCGGCCATCACCGCAACCGCGACCAGTCAGCGATCATGGACCATCGTTGCGTGGCCGTCAGCCAGGACGACGACGTTCGAGGGCATCGACGGCGCTGTGGGCGCGTAGCGCATCAGGTGGGTTCCCCGGTGCGGGCCAGCCACGCCGTGACACCCAGCAGCGCCGCCGTCGCGACGGTGACCGCCGTCAGGGCGACCAGGTCGGCGAACCACGACCGCATGACAGCGACGAGGAGGAACGGCATCAGGATGGCAGCCGTCCGGCGGCCCGCAGGGGAGCACAGTGCCATCACGGCCACCGTACCGAGGGCGGCCAGCATCAGGACGGCCCCGAAGGCCTTGGGCAGCAGGACGCCCACGACGCACGCGGCCAGGACCCCGCCCACCCAGGCCAGCAGCCGCCGGGACCCCACAAGGCCGGGACCGGGCGACGGCGCGAGGGTCAGCATCGCCGCGCAGACGCACGCCGGGAAGGCCGACAGCAGCATGCTGGCAGCGATCAGCGGGCGCCCCGAGACGAGAAGCACGTCGCCCACCACTATGGTCCCTTCAGGCAGGGACAGCAGCCAGGCCAGCGTCTCGGCCGCGTGCAACGCCGCCATGGCCCACGCGCAGGCGATTGCCGCCCATCGTCGTCCCAGCCACGCCAGCAGCACGACCAGCCCGTACGGCAGGGCATAGACGAGCGTCGGGATGGCCAGGTCGAAGGCGAACCGTCCGGCGTATCCTGCGGCGCGGAACAGGCCGGCGCCGAACAGCGTGAGAGGGGCGAGGAGGGCCGCCAGGTCGACGGCGGCCCGCCAGTGCCGCCGCGACCCGGGCGGCCCGACCCGGCGCAGCCGGATCGCCAGGCCGCCGCGCACCAGGTCGAATGCCTCCCGTCCGGCCGGGCGACTCTGGCCCGGAGCCGAGGCCGCCAGCAGCACGGCGAGCATCTCCTCCTCGTGCCGCGCCCGGTGGTCCTTCGGGTACCAGGTCAGCAGCCGGCGGTAGCGCCGTTCCAGCGCGGTCACGAGGCGCCGCCGAGGGACAGTTGTGCAGCGGCCGGACTGCGGCGCAGCCGCGCGGTGGCGGTGTCGGCGTTCCGGCGCAGCCGTTCGGCCTCGGCCGACAGCCGGGCCGCGCCCTCGCTGGTGAGCCGGTAGTAGCGCCGGGCCCGGCCGTCCACGACTTCCTCGCGATCGGTCTCGATCAGCTTTTCGCTCTGGAGCCGGTCGAGCGCGGCGTACAAGGTGCCGGCGCGCAGCCGCACCCGCTCACCGGAGATCTTCAGGACGTCGGTGATGATGCCGTAGCCGTGCTGCGGCCCGGCCGCCAGGGCCGTGAGGATCAGGAACGTCGGTTCCTGCATCGACCTGTTCGTCATGGGTCGATATATATCGATGATCTTACTATAGTGCAACACCGCCCCAGCCGCAGATGGGCCAACGAGCTCAGGGGCAACGCGGCATTCGCAGCGTCACCGGCGCAGTCCCCGAAGCAGACGAGGCGGCTCAGCGCGGCTCCCTGACCGTGTGGGGGCCGATGGCATGACACGGTCCTCATGAGTCTGCCGGCGGGTGGGCTTGAGGACTGACCAAGCGCCGATCAGCCAGACCACGAAAGACGCTCGGCTGGGATACCCCAGCCGAGCGTCTCGCTATGCTCCTCGCAGCCAACAATTGATCACTGTGTTGCGACGACCCCCTGGAATGCGCCATCACGGTGCGGGGCGTCCGTGCCAACATCGACCTCGCCGTCAGGCCCACAAGTGGCTATGGCACCCTCTAAGTCCATGCACTTCAGGACAGGCACAACGGATGACGCCGAACTAGTCGCAGCGCTGCACACCGAGAGCTGGCAGACTGCCTACGCCGGAATCATGCCTGCCACCTACCTCAACGGACCGTTGCAGGAAGTGCGCAGGGCCATCTGGACCACGCGACTCGCGTGTTCCACGCTTGAGTCTGTAGGCGAGAACTCCGTCTTGCTGGTCGTAGCGGTTGAGGGCATCGAGCTTCAGGGGTTCGTCTATCTGTTCCTGCAGCCTGACGGCCGGGTCCTGCTGGAAAACCTCCACGTGCACCCCACACGCAAACGCTCGGGCATCGGTCGTCAGCTCATGCGTCACGCCTTCACCTGGGCAGTCACCCATCATCCCGATAAGGACATCTACCTCGAGGTGCTCCGTGATAACGCGCCGGCCATCGGCTTCTACGAGCGAAGCGGCGGCCAGGCCACACGAGAGTTCGTGGAACGCTTCCCGGCAGGCTTTGAACTACCCGTAGTCGAGTACACCTGGAACCCGGACGCCGTCCGAGCCTTGGCGCACACGGGCGTCACATCTGATCTCCTCGCGCCATAGACGCCTCCGGCGGAGCTCTCTGCCGGCGCGGGATTTGGCGGAAGTCCTCCGAGGGAAGCCACGTTCTCCTTGCGGCCCATGGAACCGGCCTTCGCGTGAACGTACATGGACCTCCGTCGCCGGCGATGTGATCAGACCCCTTCCACGAATCGCCCTACCCAGCTCGTGAACCGGGCTCCCAGCTCCCTTTCAGCTGCACGGACCAACTCGTTGGGATCGTCTGGCGGAGCGAGGTCGAAGGTTTGATCCAGCCACGCAAGATATGTCTCGTGGGCTCGACGACGTCTGTCGCCGTCGCGGTGGTACCCCTCGTACGCGCCGAAGTCAACCCCTCCCCAGTCGACCCACAGTGGTCTGTCGCACGCGAGCTGCCGAAACAGATCCCGGGGGGTGCAGGCGATGAGATGAATCCCTCCCTCATCCCCGAACACCGCAACGGGCAAAGTCGACAGGTCCGTGCGGTCGTCCACACGCCAGAGGGCGTAGAACGAACCGGAGCTGTTGGCGTAAGCGAAAGGGAGAAAGCCATCGAGGAACTCCGGAGCGTCCGACCAGCCATCATGTCGAGGCTCTCCGAACTCGATCAGCTCGAACCCGTCCGAGATGAACTCGCCCTCTAGTCGTTCTTGAAGCTCGTTGAGCTGATTCAGTTCCGGCACGGGAGAGTATGTGTCGTTCATGGCTGCTGCTCCGTCGGGATGGGATCGCAAGATCGCCCGATGAAGGATACGGCCAGCAGCAGCCAGGACGCCTTCGCGGCTGTTGGGACGGAGACGCCCTTGTGCGCCAGGAGCGGATCAACGGCGTGGTGAGCTTCCCGACCGCGATCCCGCCTCAAGGAGCCAGGTATACAGCTCCACCGTCTTGGGACGCAGACCCGGACGCGTCTGGGGCGGCCGCGTAGCGGGCGGCCTCAGCTTGGCGGAGTTCGGTGAGGACGAGATTTCGGAGCCGAAGGCCATGAGTATGTGCTGCGCGTCGCTCGCGACCTAAGTCCGGAACTCGCATCGATTGCCAGATAGCGACTCGCCGAGGGGCCGGTTCCTCGACAATTCGGCCGGTCAGCCATCTCGCCGTTTCCGGTGCCGACAGATAGATCGACGGCTGCCCGAGGCGTCGCTATGTGGTCCGTCAAGGATCAGCCAGGAAAGCCTTTCCGGGTCCGTCGCCTCGCTGAGGGAGATGCCGTCCCGCCAAGAACAGGACCATCGACGTCGGGCACGCAGCCGGCGGCCGACGCCATGAAAGGCGCCTGCAAATCTTGGTCAACTGTTCCGAACAGAGCTGCTCCCCGAGCATTCACTGAGCCCAGGCGTGTTTCCCTATTGTTCGGCGATGCCGGCAGGTCATTCGTTACCGACGGGACAAATGTCCATTTCTATATAGGGGCGGCCCGATGGGCTCTTTTTCTAGAATCATCGGCGGCATAGGGGCCGCTGTGCTCGCGGGAACCGCGCTGGGTGCGGTGTCGCCGTCAGCACAGGCGATGTCCAGCCTGGCGAAGGTGGTGAATGTCCCGTGCGATCCGGACGCGCTCGTCACGGCGATCCGAACAGCCAACGGGATCGGAGTCGCCAGGCTCCTTCTCTCGTCCCACTGCGTCTACAACTACACCACCGCGACCGCCCCCGGCGACGCACTGCCGATCATCACGGGCGACATCGCTCTGGTGGGCGGGTCGAGCACGGAGATCAGGCGCGATCCGACCGCACCTGACGCCTTCCGTGTCCTGGAGGTCGCATCCGGGGCGACACTCCATGCCCAAAAGATCTCCATCCTGGGCGGAAGCACGGCGGGCCTGGGTGGTGGAATCCTCAACGCGGGCACCGTGGTTCTGGACCAGACCACCCTTGGCGGCAACCGCGCAGGAAACGGTGGTGCGTTCGCCAATAATTCGGGCGCCAACGCGACGATCTTCCTCAGCCGGCTCAACGCGAACTCGGCAACGGGCGTCGGAGGCGGCGCGATCCTCAACTCGGGGACGCTGACGATATCCAAGAGCGTCCTGGCCGGGAACAGTGCGCCGATCAACGGCGGTGGGCTGAACACCCAGGCGACCGGCGTGTCGCACCTCATCCAGAGCGCCGTGGACAACAACATATCCGGCAGCCTGGGAGGAGGAATCTCCAACCTGGGAACTACCACGCTCGATCGCGTCCTGGTCACGCGGAACAAGGGATCCGCCGGCGG
Source organism: Nonomuraea sp. NPDC000554 (assembly GCF_040300065.1). Classification (NCBI taxonomy): domain Bacteria; kingdom Bacillati; phylum Actinomycetota; class Actinomycetes; order Streptosporangiales; family Streptosporangiaceae; genus Nonomuraea; species Nonomuraea sp. NPDC000554. The sequence goes on from NZ_JBEPDC010000018.1 coordinate 14,976, forward strand.
TGGAATCGCCACCGGCAACAACAATGTCAGCATCCGGAACTCGGATATCCGTGACAACATCCCCGATAACTGCAGTCCGCTGAACGCCATTCCGGGCTGCGTCAACTAGTCAAGGGCGGTCAGTCACGGTCACTCGCGGGGCCGCCTTTCGCCCTGAAGATCGGGCCGTTTTGCAAGCAGGACGTCAGGAATTCGAACCTCTTGGGCTCCACGCTGATGAGCCCAGGTCAGAGAGTCGCTCTCTACCTGGGCTTCGTGGTGCTGTGGGGATTGAGGGCCGTACGGCAACGTCACCAATCACCGCAGGGCTGGGATACACCATTCGCCTCCCGCCCGCGTTATCTCGTGCGGAGCTCACACTCTCGCAGTGGCAACGCGACCTCTGGTAGGTCAGGGCAATCCGTCAAGATCGTCCTCTTACCAGAGGCCCCGTTGAGCCTTCTGCCACGATCATCGTTACCCATGCCATCACGACCGCCGAAGGCGTCGGCCACCTCCCGGCAGGTTCTGTTCGAACTCGTCGACGCGGTCCTCGCCGACAGCACAGCCACCCAATACAGGCCGCGGGATCTGCCGTCGCGGGCGCGCCCGGCTGCACTGTCAGCCGGTGATGAGCTTGACGGAGTAGCCCAAAGTGGTTCCTGGACCTCGTAGGCCGCAGTCTGGGCGTACTGGACGAGAGTATCGCCGGGATTGTTGACGCCCCCGTCCGCGTGAACCAGCGGTCTCAAAGGGAACATCGGACGTGGTCGGCGCTTGATCACCGGTCTGCAACGGGGTTGCGGTTTGGGTCGCAGACCAGGGCGATCCAGAGCCGCGCGATCGTCGCGACGCAGGCTTGGGCGACGGTGTGGTCACGACCTTTGCCGGTGTCCTCATCGTGCTGTTTCGGTGGTCTGGTTGGGTGTCGCAAGAGGCGCAGCACGTCGCGCTGATCCGCTCCATTCGGGTTTCACCGTGCGTGGCCGGGTGATCGACCGCCGCGCGGCTTCCGGCGCTCGGACCTGGCGGGCCTGCGCTCCGGGTCCGCCTGGGATCGGGCAACGGGGGGCTTGGCCGGCGTGCGGTGAAGGGGTGTCCCGGGACGTCACTTGGCTCGACGCGCCCCCTGGGGTCCCGTGCTCTTGGTCATGGGCAGGCAGGGCGGCGTTTGGAAGACCACGCCGTCCAGGAAATTTCCGGCCGTCGGGGTGCCCCCCGCAGCCGACACCGACTCGAAAGCGAATCGTGTGGTGGTCTGTCCCGGAGGTACGACATACACCCCGGTGTAGAGGCGCCAGGCGGTGTTGTCGTCGGAGATGTCCGGGGAGGAGGCCCCGGTAGGGATTTGAGCCACGGTCGCGCCTGGTGCGCCGATGAGCACCCGCATCACGTCGGTGCCGAGGCGGCCTCGGTGATACAGCGACCAGGTCATCGGTGTTCCGGGAACGGTGGGCAGGTCCTGGTAGAGGGTGGAGACCTGGTTGGCGTTGAGTTCGGCGAACTGCTGGCCGTCAGCTGCCGGGACCCCGCTGGCGCCGCCCCGCCAGAACTCCAGCTTGTTGTCGGTGGCGGTGGTGTGCCAGCCGACGCTCGGGTTGGTGGAGGCGTCGGGGATGGACCAGTCGGCTATGGCCACAGGTGGTGTCTCGAAGCTGCCGTTGACCAGGTTGACCGGTTTCCAGGGACAGGTGACGGTGATGGTGACCGTGGCGGTGCTGGTGCCACAGGCGGTGGTGATGGTGTAGGTGAAGGTGTCGGTGCCGCTGAGGCCTGCGGGGGGCGTGTAGATCACGTTGCTGCCGGAGATCGTCGCGGTGCCGTTGGCGGGCTGGGTGACGCTGGTGATCGTCGGCGCGGTCGCGGTGTCGTTGGCCAGGACGGGCACGCTGACGGCTGTGTCCTGCTTGGTGGTGGCGGCGTCGTCGGTGGCCCTGGTGGGCGAGATGGACTGTCCGTTGACGATCTGGATCGGGGGCGCGGGTGTGTTGTTTCCGAGCTGGCCCGGGGCGGCGATGACACTGCTGATCCCGGTCGGCCGGATGGTCATGCTGCCCCCGACGGTCCCTTGCCTGACCCGGAAGGTGATGACCTTCGCAGGGGGATCGGACTTGGTACCCGTCGAGGTGATCGACAGCGTGTTGCCGCTGATGGCGCCCGTCCCGGACTGGCTGATGACATCGGCGTTGGCCAGCAGGGACGACAGGTCCCACATGGTGGTGTATCTGGTGACCAGCAGCGGCCACTGGGCCGTGCGGTGCGTCAGCGTGAGGGTGAAGGTACTGCCCGGTGCGATCTGTCCGCCCCACAGGGACGGGGAGGTGTCGACTGAGACCGACCCGCTGCCCAGCCTCATGCCGAGTGCGTTCTTCCAGTAGTAGCTGACGGGGTAGGTCGTCTGCCCCTGCCGGACGCACGGCGTGCCGGCGGCTCGCGTGACAGGCTGCCGCACACTACTGGCGGCGTGCGCCGCGCTACCGGTCGCCATCTGCGTCCCCGATGCGGCCAGCATCGCCAACAGGGCGCAGGCCAGCGCGGTGAGTGCGGACCCGGGTCGTTGTGGCATCAACACTGAACTCCACTCGTAGATCGACTTCACAGCGCACGTTACTCTGAGTATTCGATGCGATGCACTAAGTGATCTTCGTGTCGCGCCCCGACGGCCGAGTGGCGAGCTCGCTGGCCGAGTCCGGCGACGCGACCCGTCGCCGTCCAGGACAGCCTGAACAGGTAGGACGACGGCGCGCAGATTCGGCGGAATGGGTGCATATGCCCCATGAGGTGATAGATCGGTCGAAGCACTCCGCTGGGGCCGCTTGCTGGACCGCGACGTGCGAGAGTGCCCCGCAGCAGGGCCGGCGAAGCGGGGGGTTTCGGGCCAACTGCTCTATGGCTACTATCGGGCCACTAATCGCCTAGTTTGGCGCTCTTCGTCATGGGCGCACCGATCTGTGAGGAGAGTGTCCTGCACGTGGCTGGATGGGGCCGGGTCGGGCGACGACGAACGAGGACCGCGGGCGACGGGAACGGGTTATCAGGGTCAGCCGGCGGCGGGCCGCCGCGAGTGGCCGGTGCCCGCCGACTGCCCTTGCGTACCGTGCTGATCATCATCGTGTTCGTCCCGAGCATGACGTTCACCCCGCTGCTGGGTTCGGGCATGTACCAGCTGGCCACTCAGTGGCAGGCGGAGAAGGCCCAGATGGAGCTGGCCACCAACACCGTCGGCAGCCCTGCGGCCGACCTGTTCTTCAGCCTTGACGAGGAGCGAAAGCTCACTGCGGAGGCGCAGGCCGGCGCGCGAAGCACCTCTCGCGAAAGGCTTGTCAAGCAACGCGCGGTGACCGATCAGGCCGTGAACGCCTTCCGTCCCCTGGTAACCCTGGACACCAGCAACGGACAGGAGGGGCTCAGCGACGCCATCGCCCGGACCGAGCGCGGCCTCGGCCTCCTCGACCAGCAGCGCCGGGCGGTGGACGCCGGTTGGGCCAGCGAGCAGGAGGCGTTCGACTACTACAGCGGCGTCCTTGAGTCAGACCTCAGCGTGTTCACCGTCCTCAGCGAGACCGATCACAGCGAGGTGAGCAGTAAGGCGCAGACGCTGGTCGACATCTTCTGGGTCGTCGACATGATCGGCCGCGAGGACGCCATTCTGGCCCGTGGCTGGGAGAAGGGGCACCTGACGAGGGAGGAGTACGGCCTGGTCGCCGACGCCATCGGCACCAGGAAGCACCTCCTCCAGTCCCGGGTGATCCCGAGTCTCGTGGGCAACGAGACCCAGTACAGAACGCTGACGACCAGCAAGGCGTGGCATACCATGACCGCGCTGGAGGGGCGGCTGGTCGCCTCCGGGGTCAGCGCCGAGACCAACCAGGTGAAAGTCCGCGCGGACGGCCCCGCGTGGCGCTCTTCGGTGGACGTGATCAACCCGCAACTGCTGGAACTGCTCAGCCTCCGGCTCGAGAGCGTCAACAGGATCGGTCACAGCCACGCCAATCAGCTCTTCGTGGTCTTCATCAGTGTCGCCGGCGTGGGCGTGCTCGCCTTGGGCCTGGTCATCGTCACCAGCTGGCGCCTCACCGCCATTCTTCGCCGGCGCATCCGCCACCTGCGCGAGGATGCCCAGGAACTCCAGGAGCGGCTGCCCGACGTGGTCGCCCGGCTGGGACGCGGCGAGGACGTCGACGTGGACGCGGAAGTACGCATGCTCGAGCCCACCCCCGACGAGCTCGGCGAGCTGGGCCAGGCCCTCAACCTGGCCAGTCGCAGCGCTGTCTACACCGCCGTACGGCAGGCCGAACAACACCGTGGCTTCCAGCGCATGCTCCAGCGCATCGCCCGCCGTACCCAGATCCTCATCGGCCTTCAGCTGAAGAAGCTGGACGAACTGGAACGCAGGCACGAAGATCCCGAGGTGCTGGAGGGCCTGTTCGACCTGGACCACCTCACCGCTCGGCTGCGCCGCTACGAGGAGAACCTGGTGATCCTCGGCGGCGGCCAGCCGCAGCGTCGCTGGCGCAAGCCGGTACGCCTGCTCGATGTACTGCGCGCCGCGCAAGGCGAGGTCCAGGACTACCGACGGATCTCGATCGAGGTCGAGGGCGAGCCCTGGGTAGCCGAGCGCGCGGTGGGATCGCTGGTCCACGTCCTGGCGGAACTCATGGAGAACGCCACCGCCTTCTCCAAACCGCCGACCCCCGTCGAGGTGCGGGCCGCACGGGTCAGCCGCGGCCTCGCCGTGGAGATCGAGGACCGCGGTCTGGGCATGGAACCCGAGCAGTACGCCGCCGCCAACGACCTGATGCAGTCGCCGGCGGAGCTCGACGTGATGACCCACGCCGACGACGTGCGTCTCGGCCTGTACGTGGTCGCCCGGCTCTCCGCGGGCCTGGGCCTCCAGGTGGAACTGCGGCCGTCGGCCTTCGGCGGCACCCGTGTCATCGTGCTGCTTCCGGATCCGCTGGTGGTGGACCGCCCCCGCGCGGTGCCCGGGCCGGCCACGCTTCCCGAGGAAGTTCCCCAGAACCCCACCGGTCCGCAGCCCCGCCCGCAGGAACCGGCCTACGAGGACGGGCAGTTGCCGACTCGCTCCAGGGGACGCGCGATGGCATACGTAACAGCACCCGCCGCCGGATCATCGGATCGGGACGACACACCCCTGTCGTCCGACCGCCGGCCGCTGCCCCAGCGGGTGCGCCAGGCCAACCTGGTTACGGAGCTCAGAGTCCCGGCGGACAGGGCTGAACAGACCGACCAGGAGACCTGGGCCGCACGCGACCAGCCCAGCCGATCCAGTGCCACGATCGGCGCGTTCCAGAGGCAGTCCCGCAGGCGTCGGACCGGTGACGACGCCCTCCAGCCGAACGGATCCCCCGAGCTCGGCTCTCCTACGACGGAAGATCGATGATGACGCAGCGAACCACCGCCACCGACACAGACCTGGACTGGCTCCTGGACGGCCTGGTCGATCAGGTCGCGGGCACCCGGCACGCCATCGTGCTGTCCGACGACGGCCTGGTGATCAGCCGGTCCCAGACCATCGAACGCTCGGACGCCGAACGCCTCGCCGCGATCGCCACCGGCCAGCAGAGCCTGGCTCGCGGTGTCGGGCAGCTCTTCAGCGGCGGACCGGTGCAGCAGGTCATCATCGAGATGGCCGACCTGTGGCTGTTCGTCACGGCGGCGGGCCGCGGCACCCATCTGGCCGTGGTCGCGTCCCAGGAGGTCGACGCCGAACTGATGGCCGTCGCGATGCACACCCTGATCCAGCAGGTCGGCCAGAAGCTGGGAACCGACACGCGTGCCCCGCAGGCCGATGACGCGGGCAGACGCGGATGAAGCACTGGACGGAGGGCTTCGACGACGATGACGCCGACGAGTCCCTCGTTCGTCCCTATACGATCACGGGCGGACGAACCGTCCCCGAGCGGGACGACCTGACGCTGATCACCCTGGTGACGGCGATCTCCGAGGTCTCTTCGGAGCACGGCCTGCGAAGGATGCAGCCGGAGCACCGCACCATCCTCGCTCTGTGCAAGCGTCCCCTGGCGGTGGCCGAAGTCGCCTCCGCGTTGAACCTCCCGGTGTCAGTGACCAAGATCCTCATCGGCGACCTGCTCGGGGCCGGTCAGCTGCGCGCCCGGCCACCGCTGGCCTTCGCACAGGCAGGCGGCCTTCCCGGTATGAAAATCCTTGAGGCGGTGAGGGATGGACTACGCAACCTCTGACTCCGGGGATGCTGCTCCCCTGGCAGTGAAGGTCCTTATCGCCGGTGGTTTCGGCGTCGGGAAGACGACCATGGTCGGCGCGGTGAGCGAAGTCGCCCCGCTACGCACCGAGGAGTACCTGACCCATGCCAGCGTCGGCGTGGACGATCTCGAAGGGCTGAGCGGCAAGTCCACCACTACCGTCGCGCTGGACTTCGGGCGCATCACCATCAACAGCGAACTCGTGCTCTACCTGTTCGGCACCCCTGGGCAGGAACGCTTCTGGTTCATGTGGAACGACCTCGTCAACGGAGCGATGGGCGCGGTCGTCCTCGTCGACACCCGACGGCTGGACGTGAGCTTCGCGTCGATCGACTTCTTCGAGAGCCGCGGGATCCCCTTCGTCGTCGGCGTCAACTGCTTCCACGGCGTCAGGGACCGGACACAGGAGGAGATCCGCAAGGCACTCGATCTCGATCCGCAGGTGCCGCTGGTGCTCTGTGACGCCCGCGACCGGACGGCGGGCCGCGATGTGCTGCTGGCGCTCGTCGACCACCTGATGGCCGCTCAGTCTCGCACCGCACCGCACCCCGTGGCCTGACCGGGCCGTCCCAGGCTGCCAACGAGGCCGGTGGCCCGCTCCATGCCTCGCGAAGGGCATGGCAGTCGCCGGACCTGCTGCCAGCGGTCGCTGGGAGGTGGGCGCCGGTCGCCTAAGTCCCATGGCGCGGGGCGCCGATCTCGAAGGTGGCATCGCACCTGCCGTGGATGTAGTAGCTGTGGGTGGCGATGATCACGGTGCATCCCGCGTCGCTCATCCCCCGCAAGGTGTCGAGGACCATGGCGGCGTTGTCGCTGTCAAGAGCGGCTGTCGGCTCATCGGCCAGGACCAGGGACGGCCGCTTGACGAGCAGGCGGGCGAGCGCGACGCGTTGCTGTTCACCGCCGCTGAGGTGATGAACCTTCTCCTTCCCACGCCCGGTCAGGCCCACGCGTTCGAGCGCGTCATGGTAGCGGGAACGCCGATCCCGCCGGGCCGTGACCGCGATCTCAAGGTTGTCGGCCACCGTGGCGTTCTCGACGAGTGCGTAACTCTGGAACAGGTAGCCGAGGACGTCGCGACGGAAACGACGTCCTGCCCTCCTGCCGAATCGGGTGATGTCCACGTCCTCGTACAGGATCTGCCCGCTCGTCGGTGATTCGAGCAGGCCCACGCAGTTGAGGAGGGTGGACTTGCCCGCCCCGCTGGGTCCGGTTACGGCCAGCATCTGGCCGCCGGGGACGGTGAGGTTGAGGTCTGACCACAACGTGCGGCGACCGAAGGACTTGGACAGGCTCTTGACGGTGATCACGGTTCGGCTCCCGGCTTGCTCAGACATCGGCGGCGTGTTCGGTGACGATGCGGCGGTGGGCGAGACCGAGGGCGGCCACCAGCAGGGCCGTCGCCAGCACGGCCACCCCAGCGGCGGGAGCCAGCTCCCACCAGTTGGCCGGCAGCAGGTCCGGCGGTGGGGGAACCCCCTGGTCGGTGAACTCTCTGGCGGCCGTGAGCCTGGTCCAGTTGTCCCACCCGACCCAGGCCAGGATCGCGATGGCGACGAGCGCATCCACAACGAACAGCTTCCGGTGGATCGCGCAGAACGACCAGCCGCTGATGTGCTTGGCGAAGATCGCCTGGGCGTTCTTCCGCGCGTAGATCACGCACACCCCGACCCCGGTGATGAACAGCACCGCCAGGGCCGCCGTCAGATTGAGCACGCTGATCCACAGCTTGTGGACGGATTGCGTGCGGTCCGCGACGGCGCGCTGGGCGACCGGGATCATGCCGGCGATCTGTTCTTCCGGCACCTCTCGCCCGACGGCGGCCAGCACGTCCCGGGGATTCTTGAAGACGATCCCGTCCTGCGTCGCCCGCGCCGAGTAGTTGCGATCAGAGACGAGAGGCGACCCGTTGGGAATGACGACGAGTACCGGATCGCGCAGCAAGGATCTGTCCAGCGGGAGTCCGTCCGGCCCTTCGCCCTCGAACCCCCGGGGCCAGACGCCGAAGGTGAAGACCGTCTGGCCGTCCCTGGCCCATACCTGGTCCACCCCGGCCTGCAGCACCCTTCTCCCCTCGTCCGCGGGGTTGATCGCCGACGGGACGTTCCGGGTGATGACACCGGCATGATCGCGCAGCTTCTCCGGCACGATCACACGCACCCGGCCCCGGGGATCCGGGCCGTACCGCCTTCCCGACGGGTCCAGGATCGGCTGCTCGGCGAGGAAGGTGTCGTTGACGAACAGCAGATCGCCGTGCGGAACCCTCGCCCCCGGAGACCCGAACTGCTCCAGCGGCCACCGGAAGACCGCGATGACCTGCCCGCGCTTGTCGGCCCCGCGCAACCACCGGCCGACCTGCTCAAGCATCTTCTCGCCTGCCTCTTGCGTGCGGCTCCCGGGAAGAGCGATGTAGGTCGCCTCACCCAGTGCGGCGAAGTGCTTGCTGCTCTCCTGCCTGCACGTGATGTCCTGCCCGAACACCACAGTGGTGCCGCCGACGACGAAGACGAGCAGCGCGGCGGCGATCCGGACCAGGTAGGCGCTCGCCATCGCAGGGCCGGGTGCCACCTCCCCCTTCAGCCCGCGGAGAATGTCGCTGCGGGTCACCAAGGCGAGCGCGCCGAGGTGGGCGATGAGGGCCAGCAGGCTCAGTACACCCGCCAGGCCGCCCGCGACCACGGCGAACAGCTCCAGGCGAGCGAATGCCTCGCGCCCACGGTCAGCACCACGCTGAGCGCCGCGACGAGAAAGGCCGGTCCCAGCGGAGGCAGCGCGTAACGGCTGATGCGAACGCCGAGTCCGATGGGCTGAACGACGTCGCCGGTGAGGCCGAGTTCGGCGAACTCGGCGCGCAGCGCCTCAACCGAGCCGCTGGGACCGTACACCTGGTACATGCCCCTCGGATCGGGAAGGCCGAGCTGTTCGAACGGATGGGTTTCGATGCGGGTGAAGCGACCGAACGAGAAGAACCCACGCCGGAGCCAGGACGCGGGAGCGGATCCGGGATCGCCCGCGGCGACGTAGAGATGCAGAAGTCGATCCGGATCCCGGAAGTCGTCGACCTCCCGCACGATCGACACACGATGGTCACGTGCGAAGGAGGTGACCATCCGTGCGGTCTGGGCGCCGCTCGCCGCGCCACGGGTGTCCTGGATCCAGATCGTGGCCGTCTCACCCAGCGTCGGCTCCTTGTCGAGATCCTGCAGCACCAGGAACGCCAGCAGCACCGAGACGGCGAGCATGACGACAGAGACGAGCTTCACGCCGTGGTGACGCATGGGAGGTGCATCTCCTCGAACCTAGACGTCGTTCACTGATGCGTAGGGGTGACGTTTCCACGTCACCCCTACGGTGTGCTCACTCAGACAGGCTGAGCAACGTGCTCACCGAGACTCAGCAACTGCCGGTGTTCGTCCAGTACGCCTTGATCCCGGCGCTGCCGTCCCTCCAGACCTTCGACTGCGACCAGTTCCCCGCGCGGATGTCGTGGTCGACGTTGTAGTGGTGGCCCGACGATGTGGACGAGCCGTGGCACTTCTTGTTGTGGAGGTAGTCCGACCAGCCGTTGGAGGCGTGGGTGCCGAAGTTCCACGTGCCGCCGCCGACGTTCTTGATGGACTGGATACTCACGTCGCCCGGGTTCATCATCACCGATCCCTCGGTGGGCGTGTCGGTTCCCCCGTCGGCCACGGCGGCGCTGACCCCGCCGAGCACAACCGCGCCGACTGCGGCGGCCATCACCAGGCCGCGCTTGAGCGTCTTTCGCATGGAGATCCTCTCCCTTGATACGGACATGCCATGCCCACCGGGCAGGGGGAGCACGCTGAGGGCCCAGCTGAGCCCGAGTGCGGCAGCCGTCCGGCGGCGTCGCGTTCGGCCTCTCTCCGGGTCCAACCCCCGTTCCCGCCACCTCCAGGGGGCCGCAGTGGCCCACCAGAAGCACGGGATCTTCCGGAAAGCACTCGGCGCTGCGGCATCTCGCCCAAGCCGGGCGGACCGTACCCGAACTGCAGGTGCGCCGAGGTGAGAGAAAGATAGGACCGGGGTTGTTGAGGATGCGTTGAGGGTCTGCCCCGGCGCGATCCGTACCGACATCGACGGCAAGACTCTCCTGCGCGCCATGGGCGGCCGCCCCTGAGGAAGAGGGGTCGCAGGGTCCACCCAGGCCGAAGGCCACTACCCGTGATCGGGTAGTGGCCTTCGACGTCTTGTGTGGCTGAGAAGACCAGTCGCTGGAAGAACGCTTCCACGGCTCCTTCAGCGACCGACCGTCACGCTCTTAACCGCAGTGTTCGAAGGGGCTGGTGTACGAGCTGCTGCCGACCGAGCCGCCCCACCTGACGCATTGACTGGCCGCGTTGCGCTTGACCGGCCCCGCGTAGTAGTCGTAGCTGCCCGAGTCGGTCGTCCTGCTTTCCCCTTGCGGCTCCAGGAAGGCCGACGTCGACGACGGCGAGCCGAGGTTCGTCGTCTTCAGCGTCACGACGCAGTTGTCGCCGTTGCCCGAGTTGTAGAGCAGGTAGGTGCGACCACCAGTGAGGCCGGCGGAGTCGATGACGGCGAAACCGCTGCCGCAGACCTCCTCAGGGGTGTAGGGGTTGCCGCTGCAGGTGTTGGTGCTGGTGATGGCCTTCTTCTCGCCCAAGGACACCGTCACGCCGTCTACGGTCGGGCTGGTGTCCACCGCACCGGTGGAGGTCCGCTGTTCGTAGTGCAGGTGCGGAGCGGTGGAGCCGCCCGTCGAGCCGACAGTCCCGATCGTGGTGCCCTGGCTGACCGTCATCGAGCTGCCGGCCGACCTGACCATGGTCGCGAGGTGGGCATAGCGAGTTTTGGTGCCGTCACTGTGACGGACCTCTACCCACTTGCCGTAGCTCGTGCTTCCCGCGTCGGAGAAGTACGCGGTGCCCGCAGCGGTGGCACGCACGGTTTCACCGTTGATGTCGTCGCCCCCGTAGTCCTGCCAGTCGATGGCACCCGACGGGCTGTGGCCGGGGGACCAGTTGTTGGCATAGAAGGTCTTTCCGCAGTTGAACGGGCTCTTGTGCGACACGGCCAGGGCGCTGGTGCCCTGCGCTGAGGCGGCCTGGGGAATCAGCGCGGCCGCGAGGGTGACTAACAGGGCAGTGATCGTGGATCTGAGGGTCTTCGGCCAGGTCGGCCTGCTGGTTGTGGGCATGCTCACCTCTCTGAAGGTGTGGGGGGTGCGGTTGAGCGCCCAGCTCCTTGATGTCGATGAGCCCTGTGGCGACGGAACTACGTTGGCGGCATGGTGATCAACCTCGCCGGAAGGGGAATGCCGTCGTCGGGGGACATTTCGACATCTCACCGCCTATGGGGGAGGACGGGTTGATCGTGAACATATCCCTGAAAGTTCTCTTCATCAATCTCTGTGACATGAAATTTTGCGGCTCTTAGGGCTCGGCGTTGGACCCGAACCGGCCACTGAGGGGCATGCCTTTATGCACGCCCAAAATCATCGATTTTGTCGCCTGATATCCGGCCCGGCTCCGCTCGGCCGCGCCTCACCGGACAGGCGGTCACGACGACGGCGGACCGGCGAACTGCTCTGACGCTGCCCGGATTCCCTCGGACAAGCGGATCGCCGCTGCTGAGCGTGACATTGAGGAGGCCGGTCAATGTGGGCGGGTGACCGGGACCACGGTGAGGAGGTGGTCGAGGCCCTTGAAGTCCTTCGGATTGCAGGTATAGAGGGGCAGCCGGTTGGCGATGGCCACGCAAGCGATCATCAAGTCCGCTGTTCGGGGGCGAGGCTTGCGGCCTGAGGCGATGACGGCAGTCCACAACTGGCCGTACTCGCGGGCTGCGGTGTCATCGAAGGGCAGCGGATCGAACTCGGCCTCAACGGTCTGCAGGATCTTCATCCGTTGAGCGAGTTCCTGCGGCCCGGTGGCCACCAGCACACCGACGGAGAGTTCTGCCGTGGTGATGGCGCTGATCATCATCTCGTCGGGCAGTTCGTCAGGGTCTATGCCCGCCCGCAGAATGAGGATATTGGTATCGAGCAGGCCTTGGGCGTGGGTCATTCCTCGTCCTGCGCGAACTCACCTCGGGCATAGGCGCGATCGTAAGGGTCGTAGAGGTCGTCGTTGACGTGGTGGTCCATGTCGTCGCGATACTTCCTGTCGTCCAGGACAGGCATCCCTCGGGAAACAGCGGCGAACTCCGCTCGCGAGACGGCCCGGCGTCGGCGGCGGATGGGAACGAGGTCGCCGATGTGGTGACCGTTGCGGGTTACGGCGTATCGCTCCCCTCGTTCCAAGCCGTCCATGATCTCGGCCGAGCGGTTGCGCAGGTCCCGCTGGGAGATCTGGTGCGAGGGGTCCGGTTCGGGAGTGCTCACTCCTCAAGCGTACAACGTGTGCTATCGAGTGCTACTGCGTAGCACGAGCGTAGGGACGGTGACGACCGCCCCTTGAGGGCACCCCCGTCAGGGATGCCTGACGGGGCTCTACGATCTACGCATGAGCAACCGGAGCCTGGCGGCCGAAGAGCTGCGGACTGCCCGACTGTCGCTGCGGCGTCCGACCGAAGCCGACATCGATGCGATCTTCGAGATCCACAGCGACGCCAGAACCTGCCTCCACAATCCTTCCGACGCCCTCGCCCAGCGGGACGAGGCGGTGGCGCTCTACCAGCGCTGGAACGCCCAGTGGGAGCGTGACGGATAGGGGTACTGGGTCGTCCGGCTCCACGGTGCCGACCCGCAACTGGGGTTCTGCGGGATCAAGCCGATGGAACTGAACGGCATGAAGGTTCTCAACCTCTTCTACCGCTTCGCCGCGTCGGCCTGGGGTCAGGGCTTCGCCGGGGAGGCCGCGACGGCCGTCACCACCTGGGCATCCCAGCACGTTCCCGACATTCCACTGATCGCGCGGGTCCGGCCGGCCAACCTCGCCTCCCAACGCGTGGCGGTCCGTGCCGGTCTGTCCCGGGCGGAACATCTCGACGAAGCCGGAGAGGACGGCCTCGACTGGGTCTACACGACGGACGGCGGTCAGCGTTCTGGGGCGCAGGTGTCCTGATCGCCCAGTTCGTCGAGCTCGGCTTCCCCGCCGTGGTGTGTCCACCGCTGACGGCTTTGGATAGCGTCGAGGGTCATGCGGCTTCATGTGGGATGCGCGATGTGGACTCACGCGCCATGGCAGGGACGCTTCCTCCCCCATCCGCTCCCTCCCGGGGAGCGCCTGCGGGCCTACGCGACCTGGTGCAACGCGGTGGAGGGCAACACGACGTTCTACGCGACGCCGGCGAGGAGCACGGTCGAGTCGTGGGCGCGGCAGACCGGCCCCGACTTTCGTTTCGTGGTCAAGCTGCCCAAGTCGATCACGCATGAGCGCCGCCTTTCCGGCGTCGACGAGGAACTCCGGTCGTTCCTGGACACGATCGAGCCGCTCGGGACGCGGGCGCACGCTCTCTGGGTCCAGTTGCCGGGCTCTTTCACCCCGGCCGACCTCGGCGTCCTGGCGGGCTTCCTGCGCGGGCTGCCCCGCTCGTACCGGTACGCCGTCGAAGTCCGCCACCGCGCGTTCTTCGACGACGCGCGGTCCGAGGGGCTGCTCGAAAGGGTTCTCGCCGGCGCCGGCGCCGAGTGGGTGCCGTTCGACACGACCGCGCTCTTCCAGACCCCGCCGACCAGCGACGCCGAACGAGACGCGTGGACGAAGAAGCCGCGGGTCCCGCGTCGATCGTCCGCTCTGACCGACCGTCCGATCGTGCGCTACATCGGCCGGGACGCCACGGAGCGCACGATCGAGGGCTGGCAGCACTGGGTCGGCACGGTCACGGAATGGCTGCGCGACGGCCGCTCGCCGACCGTGTTCGTCCACACCCCCGACAACGCCGACGCGCTGATGCTCGCCCGCCGGTTCCACGACGAGGTGCGAGCCCGGCTGCCCGGGATCGAGCCGCTGCCCGAGCCCATGCCGGCCGAGCCGCTGACCCTCTTCTGATCCCGCAGGGGCGACGTCTCAGAGCTTGGAGATGTAGTACATGTTGCCGCCCGGCTGGAGGATGCCGGCCAGGGTCGAGGCGCTGAGGGTGTGGGTGCCTCCGGTCGGCTTCCACGGGTCGTACACGGTGATCGTGTTCTTGAGCTTGTCGTAGCCGTAGGCGATGATCGCGTGGCCGACCTTGGTGCCCCTGACCTTGCCCTTGTTCCAGGGCAGCTGCTCCATCCACACGGCGAGCACCGGCGCCTTCTTCAGGTCGCCGATGTTCTGCGACACCCGCTTCATGAGCATTGCGGGGTTGCCGTCGGCGTCGGTGGGGATCGTGTACTGGTAGCCGCGCGGCTTGACGTAGGAGTTGATTACGGGAACGGCGTTGACGCCACTCGTGCCGGTCCTGGTGGTCTTCATCTTCCTGGCGAGGGTCGACTGGCTGACGTTGACGCCGAAGCTCGACAGGCTCATCGACGACGACGCGGGCACGCAGTAGTAGTTCGTCGCCTGCCTCTGCCCCCTGAGCGGGAGCGTGTACCTGGCGGGCGTGAAGAGCCCCTTGGGCGTCGCGCTGGTGGTCGGGGACGGCGTGGGGCTCGCGCTCGGAGTAGGAGTCGCGCTCGGAGTAGGAGTCGCCGGGGTGGTGGGAGACGCGTAGGCCGGTGTCAGAGCGGTGAACTGCAGGGCGCCCACGGTCGCGGCCACGGTGAGGGCGATGCTGGTTCCCGTCTTACACTTCTTCACTTGATCACTCCGCACTTGCACCAAAATACTGACAGTGGTCAAGGACCGTAGTTGATTAGGTCAAGACGGTGCAAATGAAGATTGATCAATCGAACGGACGGGCGCGTCCTGCCGGGAAGGCGAGCGGGTGCTGAGCGACAGGCCCAGCGTCAGGCAGACCAGCGGAATCGCCGGGATCACGTAACGCACGTCGTAGGCCGCCAGGAAGGGCGGGGAGACGATCAGCGCGAGCGCCGCGAGCCCGGGCAGCAGCGCGTCGAGGCGCCGTCTCACCAGGGCGGCCACCAGCGCCCCGACCAGGGCCGACATCAGCAGGGGGAAGGGGACGTAGCCGAACCGCTGGTAGGCGCGCAGCCATCCGGCGAACGGCTCGACGACCCGGGTGGCGGCCGGGCCCGCCTCGTACGACTCCGCGATGTCGCGCACCGAGCCGTTCAGCGGCCGCTCGGCCTGCGGGAACTTGTAGGGCGTCTTCTCGTCGGCGGCCGTGCGCTCCCAGCGCAGCAGCTGCTTCAGGTCGGTCGCGACCGAGCCCAGGTAGCCACCCGGCTGGGCGAGGATGGCCGCTCTGGCGAACTCTCCTGCGAGCTGGTTGCGGTTCGCGGAGCCGGGCACCTTGAGCAGCGGGGAGAAGCTCTCCCACAACCAGTAGGGCGGGTAGGGGCGCTGCTCCACCGGCATGTCGGGGCAGAGCACGGCAAGCCGCTCGGGAGGCTTGATCACGGCGCAGTCGGCGAAGCTCATGGTCCTGGACCACAGGAAGTTGCCGTCGGCCTCGGTCAGCCCGAACTTCCCCTTCTCCACCTTCGTCCAGGTGGCGTACGCGCCCAGGGGGATCGCGCCCGCCACGACCAGCGCCAGCAGCGGACGCCAGCCGTACCTTCTGAGCAGCAGGTACGCGGCGGTCAGGAGCAGCAGCGGCAGGCCGACCGTCCTGGTGATCCCGGCCAGGCCGAGCAGCATCCCACCGGCGGCGGCCGTCGCCGGGGTGACGCGCCACACGATGAGCACGATCGCGCCGGTCACCAGCACGATGAAGATCGCGTCCGCCATGATCATGTGTTCGAGCAGTACGAGGAACTCGTCGAACAGCAGCGGGGTGACCAGGAGGGTGGCCCCCCAGCCCGGCAGGCCGCGCCGCCGCAGCAGCGCGTAGACCGCCACCGCCAGCGCCAGGACCAGCAGGTGCTGCAGGACCGTCACCAGCGTCAGGCTGTGCGCGGGCCGGAGCAGCGCCAGGAGCAGGGAGTATCCGGACGGCCTGGTCGTTCCGGGCGCGAGTTCGGCGCGCAGGAAGGCGAACGAGTCGCCGTAGAAGAGCAACGCCGGCGGGAACCCGAGCACCGCGAGCAGTCGCAGCCCGATCGCGGGCACCAGGGCGATGACCAGTGCGCGATGAGCCAATGCGATGCCGCTTCCTCGTGTGAACCGGACTTCACCCTAGCCTCAGTGCTGCGCAGGGCTGTCACCGAGCAGGTCACGGCTAGCTGCCGACGCTGTGGTAGTGCCGGAGTTGGCGCTCCCAGAAGCGGTAGGCGAGGGTGAAGAGGGCGAGCCCCAGAAGCGGGCTCCCGTACGCCACGAGGACTGGCACGTTCAACGCCTCCGCCCTGCCCAGCAGGACGCTCGCCGGCACGTACGCGACGAAGGCCACCGGCAGCACGAAGGTCAGCAGCCACTGCGTGACCCCGCCGAACACGCTCATCGGGTACGAGCCGAACTTGCTGAACACGTCGTCCAGGAAGCCGCGCAGCGCGAAGGTCTCCAGCATGCGCAGCGACAGGGACGCCAGCGACAGGTGGACCGACGCCTCCACCAGCGCGCCGCCCACCACGGCCAGCAGCGAGAAGGCGATCATGCCGGGCGTCCAGGGCGGCGCCGCGATGAGCAGCAGGACGAGCCCGGTCAGCAGGTCGCCGACCTGGCCCACGCCCATGCGCTTGGTCATCACCTGGACGAGCGGGTTGAGCGGACGCAGCAGCACGCGGTCCAGTTCGCCCTCGCGTACCAGCCACTCGATGCCGATGAGGCTGCTCAGCGGCAGCATGCAGAGTGCGTGCGCCGTCAGCCGCAGGCCGTACAGGAAGGCGATCTCGCGCAGGCTCCAGCCCGCCATCGTGGGGAAGGTGTGCATGACGACCCAGACGAAGGCGAAGCCGCTGCCCTGGTAGACCACGCCGGTGACGACGCCGATCAGCGTGTTCAGCCGGTACTGCACCGCGCCGCGCATGGCCGCCCGCTGCAGCCGCCAGTACAGGCGCAGAGTACGCATGACCTCAGCCACCGTTGATCACCACCCTGCGGTGCGCGCGCTGCCAGACCAGCCACAGCAACGCGGTCAGCGCGGTGATCCACGCCAGTTCGACCAGCACGGCCCGCAGCACGTCCGGGCCGGTCAGCCTGCCGACGTAGACGGCGGCCGGGACGTACCCCATGTACTGGAACGGCAGCGCCCGGGCGAACGCGCCGAGCGTAGCCGAGCGGCTGCGCGGTCGGCGTGATCGAGCCGACCAGCAGCACCACCGGGACGGCCGGCGCCATCAGGAGCAGCCCGCCCAGCGTGTGGCCCGCCTGGAAGGCGGCCAGCTGCGGCAGGTAGCCGGTCGGCCGGGACAGGTCGAAGAACACCGTGCCGGTACGGATCCGGAAGTGGGCGATGCGCGTGATGATCGGGGTGATGGCGAACGCCTGGAGGTTGGCCAGTGTCAGGTAGGCGAGCAGCGCCTCCAGCGTGAGGCCCTGAGCCTGCTGGCGCTCGCCGTACACGGCCGTCCACACCATGCGTAACAGGAACACCTGCGCGACCAGCGCAAGCACCGCCATCAGCACGTTGCTGCGGTAGGCGAACTGGTAGCGCAGACCGATGCGGGCCGTCCCGGCCAGCGAGCGGATCATCCGGCGCTCTCGGCGTAGATGCGTTTGAGCACGTCTTCCAGACCCGGTTCCTCGATCGACAGGTCGCGGATCGCGTGCTCGGCGGCGATCTGGCCGATCAGCGCCGGCACCGGCGTGTCGCCGGAGAGGTCGAAGGTGCGGGTGTCCTCGGCGGCTCCCGCGAGGTGGACGACCAGCCGCCGGGGCGGCGCGTACGCGGTGACGAGCGCGTCGATGCCGCCGTCGTACAGCAGGCGGCCCTTGTCGATGAGGATGATGCGCTTACAGAGGGCCTCGACGTCGGCCAGGTCGTGGGTGGTCAGCACGACGGTGGTGCGGCCGTCTCTGTTGGTGTCGGCGATGAACTCGCGCACGGCCTGTTTGGCGAGCACGTCGAGGCCGACGGTGGGTTCGTCGAGGTAGAGGATGGGCGGCTCGTACAGCATGGCCGCGGCCAGGTCGCCGCGCATCCGCTGGCCGAGGCTGAGCTGGCGTACCGGGGTGTCGAGGAAGTCGTCGAGGCCGAGCAGGTCGCGCATGCGGCGCAGCGAGGCGGTGAAACGGTCGGCGGGCACGTCGTACAGGTCGCCGACCAGGCGTAACGACTCGATCAGCGGCAGATCCCACCACAGCTGGCTGCGCTGCCCGAAGACCACGCCGACGGCGCGCGCGTTGGCCGTCCGGTCCCGCCACGGTACCCGGCCGTCGACCTCGACCAGGCCGCTGGTGGGGGTGAGGATTCCGGTCAGCATCTTCACCGTGGTGGACTTGCCGGCGCCGTTCGCGCCGAGGTACCCGACGACCTCGCCGCGCGGGATCTCGAAGCTGACGTCGTCGACCGCGACCCGCTCCTCGTACTGCCGGGTCACGAGCGTGCGCAGCGACCCGAGAACGCCCGGAAAGGTACGGGGGCGGCGAAAGACCTTCGTCAACGACTCAACCCTGATCATGGCGACATCATTCGTTCAGGCGGCCTTGTCTGGCAACTGCCTTCTGCTGATGCTGAACCAGCCCTCGGGGATCCTCGTGGTCGAGGCCAACGCCCAGGTCTACGGTCGCGACGGGGACCGCCTGTACCGCTACTTCTCGTCCAGGACGAGCATGACGTGCTCGTTCTCGCCGTGCATGACGGTCGCGGTGCGGCGGAAGCCGCATCTTTCCAGCAGCCGCACCGAGCCGGTGTTCCCGACGTACGGGTCGGCGTAGAGGGGGCGGGCCTTCTCCTGCTGTAGGAAGAGCGTGAGCGCCTTGGTGCCGACGCCGCGGCCCCAGAACTCGCGGCCGAACCAGTAGCCGATGAAGCGTTCGTCCTCCTCCCACCAGGCGATGATGTTGCCGGCCAGTTCGCCGTCGACGGTGACGGCCTGCACGAAGACGGTGGGATCGTCGAGGATCTTCGTGGTCCAGTGGGTCATGAAGCGCTCCCGCTCACGGGGAGGGAACTTCGACCGCCTGGCCGCCTCGGGATCCTGTTCCTGCTGGAAGAAGACCTCCAGGTCGGCCTCCTCAACGTCTCTCAGCTGCACATCGTTGCTCATGCGGGGCAGTCTGGCACCCGACCCCGACAGTTTCCACAGTCGGCTGAGGCGCTCGTAAGGCGACATTCACCGAAAGATCAGAAGAAAGTGTGAAGAGGGATCGGGGTTCCGGCGGAATAGAGGTGTAACCCACAGAAGGGACACCATGCGCATGGCCGCTCCCCCGGACGTGCCCGTGGCAGCCGATGACGCCGCGCTCATCGAGCAGTCCGGGCACCACCCGGAATCGTTCGCCGTGCTCTACGACCGCTACTTCGACGAGATACACCGGTACGTCGCCGGACGGCTCGGCACGCAGATCGCGGACGATCTGGCCGCCGAGACGTTCCTGGTGGCGTTCAGGAAACGGCAGACGTTCGACCCCGCCAGGGGCGCCGTGCGGCCCTGGCTCTACGGGATCGCCACCAACCTGCTCGCCCAGCACAGGAGGAGCGAGACGCGCAGGCTGGAGGCGTTCCAGCGGGCACCTGCCGGCGAAGTGGCAGACGACGGGCACGAGGACAGGGTGACGGCCAGGGTGGCCGCCGCGAACGCACAGGGGCGGCTCGCGGCGGCACTGGGACGCCTTTCTTCTGGCGACCGCGACGTGCTGCTCCTCGTCGCGCTCGCCGACCTCAGCTACGAGGAGGTCGCGCAGACGCTCGACATTCCGTTCGGGACGGTCGGCTCCCGGCTCAACCGGGTGCGCAAGAAACTCCGCAGAGCCCTGGGCGGCGTCAACCCCATGATCGGAGGGTTCGATGGATGAGCTGAACGGCAACCAGGCCGACGCGAACGAGCTGACCGCCGTGCGCGACCTCCTGTCCATGCCCGGCCCCTCGCCCGACGTCGTCGACTCCGGCCGGGCCAGACTCCTGGGGGCGCTGGCGGTCGGCGTACCGCGGGAAGAACCGGCCCGCAGGTCGCGGTGGTGGGCGCCGGTCCGCAACGGGCTGATCGGCGCGGCGGCGGCGGCCGCGCTGGCGCTCGCCGTGGCTCTGCCGTCCGGCTCGCTGGTACGGATCTCGCCCGATCCCGTCGTGTCCGGCCCGGCCGGGCCGTCCGCCAGGCAGATCCTGCTCGCCGCGGCGAGCGCCATGGCCAGGGCGCCGTCCGATGGCGCGTACTGGCGTACCAGGGTCGTCTCCGGGCAGCTGATCCTCTCCCCGGACCGCGGCTACGTCATCAGGCGCGAGTCCACCCGCGAGATCTGGCTCTCCAAGCAGGACGGCGGGCGGGACCGGTGGACGGGCCGCTACCTCGGCGCCGAACCGGCGACACCCCAGGACGAGACGGCGTGGCGGGCCGCGGGCTCGCCGAGCAGCTGGCAGTACCCGGCCGACGTGAGCGGGCTGGGCCGCGTCCCCTCCAAGGCGCTGGTGGAGTCGGCGCCCGGCGAGCCGCGGACCGGGCCGCACCGTGTCGGCTGGCGGAACGCGGACGGCATCCTGACCAAGCAACTCGTCAGCTGGAAGGCGCTGCGCTCGATCCCGAGCGACCCCACGCGGCTGCGCGCGTTCCTCGTGGCCCGCATCGCGCAGGAGTACGGCGCGTACGTCGGCCGCGAGATGGAGGCCGAACTGCGCGAGAGCTGTCTGGAGATCATCTCCGGGTTGCCCGTCTCGCCCGAGGCGCGGTCCTCGGCGTACCAGATCCTGGCCTCCATGCCCAGCATGAAGGCGGAGGGCGAGGTCACCGACCCGCTCGGACGCACCGGTCAGGCCCTGAGCTACCAGGTCGTCACCGACGGGCGGCTCAGCGACGAGCGGTTCGTGATCGACCCGGCGAGCGGGCTGCCGCTGGCCGTGGAGACGAAGAGCACCACCAAGGTCGCCGACGGACGGGACGTCGAGACCGGCACCTTCACCGCATACCAGGAAATCGGCTGGACCGACCAAACACCCACTCACTGATACGGAGTTCGACCATGGCGGTATTCGGCATGCCCAGATTCACCCTGGACGACGTGCGCACGCAGACGTACAAACCGCGGGACGCCTGGTGGACGGTGTTCCTGGTCGATCCGCTCGCCGGACGCCTGGTGGTCGGCGTGGCGAATCGCACCTCTGTCACGCCGAACCAGATCACCTGGGGCGCCTTCTTACTCGGGCTCGGCTCGGCCGCGTGCTTCCTGATGGCCGACTGGTCGTGGCTGGTCGCCGGGGCCGTCCTGTACCACCTGAGCTTCGTCCTGGACTGCGTGGACGGCAAGATCGCCCGTCTCAAGGGCACCGGCACCGTGCTGGGCGGCTGGCTCGACTACGTCTTCGACCGGATCCGCGTGCTCACCTGCGCCCTGGCGCTCATGTGGGGCCAGTTCAAGGTGACAGGCGCGGAGTTCTACCTGGTGCTCGGCGTCCTCGTCGTCTTCCTCGACATGCTCCGGTACGTGGACGCGCTCCAGGTGGCGAAGGTACGCCGCCAGATGCGCCGCAAACTGGACGAAGCGATCGAGGAGGCGACCGGAGTCCCGGCCCGCGACCGTCCCCAGGACTCGGAGCCCGACGAGATTCCCTCGGCGGACTCGGTGGACCTCCAGCAGCACTTCCGCGCGCACTTCGCCTGGTACATCCGCATCCGCGACTGGCTGCGCGACCACCGCGTCCGGGCGCACCTGATCAGCGGCATCGAGTTCCAGATGGCGGTGTTCATCGTGGGCCCGCTCACCGGGGCGATCGCGCCGGTGACGATCGGCACGGCGGTGCTCCTGCTGGTCTTCGAGCTCGCGATCATGTTCAAGCTCTGGCTGTCCTCCCGGGACCTCACCCGGGCGCTGGCGGAGATCCGCTCGTCCCCGATGACCACCGGGCTCTGACCAGCCACGTTCTGGACTCCCCGACCGGCGCTGATGACCGGTCCCGGCCTCCCCGCCGAAGGACGTCACCCGGCCGTGATGGCTGCGGCGGGTCGGGCGGAGGAGGGCTGGTCGATCAGGTGGGGAAGTCGGTGTCGCGGCCGAGCTTCTCCACGTGGTCCAGTTCGTCCAGGCGGGCGCGGAGCCGGGCGCGGATGCGGTCGAAGCTGGGGCCGCCGAGCGGGAGCCGCAGCGGCGGGGTGTCGAGGTTCACGGCGGCGAGGATGGCGTGCGCGGCCCGAACCGGGTCGCCGGGCTGGGCGCCGTTCTGGGCCAGGAAGGCGTCCTTGGCCGGGGCCAGGGCGGGCCGGTAGTCCTCGATGGGGGTGGCCCAGTGGACCGACCGTCCGGCGAAGTCGGTACGGAACGGCCCGGGTTCGACGATGGTGACGCCGATGCCCAGGTGCGCCACCTCGGCCGCCAGCCCCTCGGACAGCCCTTCCAGGGCGAACTTGGTGCCGGCGTAGGCGGTGCCGCCGAGCGTGGTGGTCACTCCGCCGACCGACGACATCTGCACGATGTGGCCCGAGCGCTGGGCGCGCATGGTGGGCAGCACCGCGCGGGTCACGTCGATGGCGCCGAAGACGTTGGTGTCGAACTGCCGGCGCAGCTGCTGGTCGCTGATCTCCTCCAGTGCGCCGCGCATGGCGTATCCGGCGTTGTTGACCAGCACGTCGATGCGGCCGAACGCCTCCACCGCGGCCCGCACCGCGTGGCGCACCGCGGCCGGGTCGGTGACGTCCAACTCCAGGACGCACGTCCGATCGGGTGCCTGCTCTGCCAGGTCGGCGATGACGGACCGATCGCGGGCGGTGGCCACCAGGCGGTCTCCGTGCTCCAGTACCGCCTCGGCCAGCGCGCGCCCCAGCCCGCTGCTGGTCCCGGTGATGAACCACACCTTGGCGGAGGTGTTCGGAGGAGAGCCGCCGGGGCTGGAGGCGTCCGGCCGGACGGGTGGAGCAGAAGTCATGTCGGGTCCTGTCTGTTCTGGACGGGCGGTACAGTTGCTTTGAGACTCAAAGTTTGAGACTCAAAGCAAATTAGCGTGACCCTCAAAAGGACGTCAAACGTGACACCCGACCCGACACCGAGCGCCGCCTCCGGCCCGCGCGACTCGGTCGCCGCCGAACTGGACAGCTGGATCGGACAGATGAGCGGCGCCGACCCGACCACCGAGGCCGCCCGGCAACGCATCGGCCGGGTCTCCCGCCAGTTCGAACGCCTGCTCGCCGAAGTCGCCGCCGGCCACCAGCTGACCGTGGGAGACTGGACCGCTCTGTCGGCGCTCCAGCGCTCCGGGCCGCCCTACCAGCGCACCCCCAAGCAACTCGCCGAGGAACTGGGCGTGACCGCCGGAACGATGAGCGTGCGCATCGACCGCCTCACCCAGGCCGGCCTGGTCGAACCCGTACCCGCCGCCGACGGCCGCAGCCGCCCGGTCCGCCTCACCGATCTCGGCAGGCAACGCTGGAGCCGGGCCACCCGCGACCGCACCACCCGCGAGCACGACCTCCTCGCCGACGCCCTGAATCCCCACGAACTCGACCAGCTCAACCACCTCCTGGCCAGGTTGCTCACCCGCCTGGAGATCGAGTACGGGCCCGCCCCGCGCCACGGTCAGCAGCGCTGAGCCCCGTCGAGCGGTACGTTCGGCGTGATAGTCGCTCATGCCGGACTTCAGGGGGCAATCAGGTGATCATCTCTCGGGAGACGTCGTTCGACGAGGACGAGATCTTCCAGCTCTACGACTCGGTCGGCTGGGGCCGCTGGACTCGCGACATCGCCAGGGTCTGCCGCAGTCTGGTGAACTCCCATCTCGTCATCACCGCCCGCGACGAGTCCGGCAGGCTGCTCGGCCTGGCGAGGACGGTGTCGGACGATGAAATGATCTGTTACGTCCAGGAGTTGCTGGTCGACGCGAGCGTCCACGGCCAGGGCATCGGCCGCCGGCTCCTCGAACACCTCATGGACCGCTACTCCCACTGCCGGTACTTCATGCTGACCACGGACCACGAGTCCACCCCGGAAGGTGAGCGGAACCACGCCTTCTACCGGAGGCTCGGCCTGATCGAACACCACGAGCAGGGGCTGTCGGCCTTCGGGCTGAAGGTCGACAACTCCTGAACGGGCGCGTGGGAGGTCAGCCGGCGCGGTCGGGGAGTGTCTCGCCGGTCTCCAGCAGGGTTTTGAGGCTTGACAGGAGCGCCGGCCAGCCCTGGCTGATCATCTCCCGCAGGGTGCCGCCGGTCTCCATGCCGTCGTGGATGACGGTCAGCTTGACCAGCTCGCCGAGCGGTTCGATGTCGAACGTCACCTTCGACCGGCGCTCGTCGACGAGCTTGGCGAGCACGTCCTCGCTCACTCCGACGGCCTTGGCCCACTCCGGCGTGAAGGTGTGCCAGGTGTAGGAGAGCCGTCGGCCCGGCTCGGACTCGAGGACGACCTGGGCGGCGTCGACGGTCTGCTGGCCGCCCTGCTCCCAGGTCATGGGCGATCCGGCCGTCCAGCCCGTGTCGAAGGTCACGCCCCAGTAGCGGCTGGTGAACGCCGGGTCGGTCAGCGCCTGCCAGAGGCGTTCCGGGGTGGTCCTGATGTAGGTCGTGTAGACGAACGCTTCGTCGCTGCCGCTCATCGGTGTTGCCTCCAGTGCCGTTTTCAGGTCCGCGAGCGCGCGGACGCGCTCGCGGTCGTATCTGTCGATCCACCGCTCGGCGATGGCGTTGATCGGCGCGGGGTTGAGGTAGTGCAGCTTCTCCCGTCCGCGCCGCACCGTGGTCACCAGGTTGGCCGCCTCCAGGCCAGGTGCTTGCTGACGGACTGCCGTGCCATGTCCAGGCCGGCGCACAGCTCCCGCAGGCTCTGCCCGTTGCGGGTGTTCAGGCTGTCGAGCCAGGGTGGCGGTGTCTCCGCAGAACGGGGGAGGATGGCGCATATGTCTAATGAGTCGGTGCCCTCGCCCCCTGGCCAGCTCTTCGCGTGGTCCAACATGTTCGTCCGTCCCGACGAGGACCCCCGGTCCGAGGGCGGGTTCCAGGACGAGCGCAGCATGCTCGTCGGGTACCTGCGCGATCAGCGTCTGACGCTGGAGCTGAAGTGTTCCGGCCTCGACGCCGACGACCTGGCCCGCCGCTCCGTCGAGCCGTCCAAGCTGTCTCTGCTCGGGCTGGTGCGGCACATGGCCGAGGTGGAGCGCCGCTGGTTCAGGATGAGGATGGCCGGGCAGGACACGACGCCGCACTTCTCCGCCGACCCCGACGGGGACTTCGACGGCGCCGTCCCCGACCCCGAAGTCGTCGCGCACGCGTTCGACGCCTGGCGGGCCGAGGTCGCGTTCGCGGAGCGGTTCGTGGCCGAGGCGCCCGATCTCGGCGTCGTCGGGAAGTACGGCGACCAGGACATCCAGCTGCGCGAGGTGCTCGTGCACATGGTGGAGGAGTACGCCCGGCACAACGGCCACGCCGACTTCCTGCGCGAGCGGATCGACGGGAGGGTCGGCCAGTAGCCGACCTCAGGACGTGGGCGCCAGCAGAGCCCAGCTGCGCTCGTCACCCCAGATCGAGAACGCGTCCACGTACGGCCGCAGCAACGCGGTCAGCTCCGCGTCGCCGTGGCCGTTGAGCTCGTCCTCCGCTATCCTCCGGGCCGCCCCGGCGAGCAGGTCGGCGACCTGGACCCGTGGATCGGTGCGTGAGACGACCAGCCGCAGACCGGCCAGCCCGCCGGTCGGCGAAGCGGCGAAGATCCCCTTGAGCTGGGTGACACGCTCTTCCGTCAACATGGTCTGCCGATCGTGCACGATCGAGACCGGCTCTCCGCCCGCACCCCAGTGGACGACCGCCTGGACGATGGCCGGGAGCAACGGGTCCAGCGGTGGCATCACGGCCGGGTCGTCGAGCAGCCGCGCCCGGAAGGCGTCCACGCGCGGCCTGGCCCGCCAGAGCAGCTCCATGATCTCGCCCGCCCGGCCCGGCGCGAGGCGCAGGGAGTCGACCAGCTCGAAGGCCGAGTCGACGGACGCGACCGCGCCCCGGCCGTTCTTGGCGCGCAGCACGTCGTTGAACGACTCCAGGAAGTCGTGCCACCGGTCGCGTCCGAACGCGCTCGGGCCCTCGCGATACAGGGCGACGGCCTCGCCGGCCTCCGCCGCGATCAGCTCGACGACCTCCCTGACGACGAGGAAGGCTTTGTCGATCAGATAGACGTGCGCGTTTCCGTGGAGCGGGCTCGACGGCCCGAGCAGCCATTTGAGGGCTTCCCGATGCTTGTTACGGAGGATGACGCTGGATTTGTATTCGGTGGTCGGAGAAGGCGCCCTGTTCCGTGTCTCCTGGATGCAGTCGGCCGCCGATCCGATCTCCAGCCCCACGCTGGCGTGCGCGAACACGGCGGTATTTCCACCGATGAGTTTCTCGCCCTCGGACCCGGACTCGTCGCAGGCTATTTCAATGCCGCTGGATGCGAATGTCACTGCCTGCTTCTCTCACGGCTGGGCGTCGCTTTTGCCGCCAAGTCTCGCAAAGCGGTGCCGGGGCCTCAACAGGGTTTCCTGGCGGCTCAGGGGGTCACGACCTTCAGGTCGCCCGAGTCGCTGGTCAGGCTGATCGAACGCGGCGCCGAGGGGTCATGGGTCGCGGTGACCTTCTTGCCGCCCGAGTCCGTCCTGGTGACGATGTTGTACGGGCCCTGGGGGACGTGCACGACGCTCGCGCCCGAATCCGTCGACGTTGTCACCTTGTCGGGCGTGCCGGTGAAGACGAGCGTGATGTCGCCCGAGTCGGTCGCCGCGACGGCCTGCTTGCCGGTCAACCCGCTCGCGTCGATCGCCCCGGAGTCGGTCTTCGCCTCGACGTCCCCCGACAGCGTCTTCAGCGTCACCTTCCCCGAGTCGGCGGTGGCCTTGACGCGCAGCCCCCTGGGCACCTCCACCCGGTAGCTCACCTCGCAGTTCGAGCCGGCCAGGCTGGGAGGGCAGGTGAACTTCAGGGTCAGCGTGTCGCTTTGCACGTCGTGGCTGGCGGCAGGCCGCTCCCCGTACCAGCTGAGGCTCTCGGTCACGTGGATGCCCTGCCGGTCGGACCCGACCACCTCGACGGTGCCCGCGTCGGCCTCGACCTGGAGCCCGGCCACCTTGTCGGCGACATCGTAGGACGCCTTGTCATGTTTGAGGGTCCCGCCGAGCCCACACCCCGTCAACAGGGCCCCGAGCCCCAGCAGACCCGCGATCACGATCGTCCTCTTCACGTCCATGGCAGCCAAGTCTTCCGTGGCCCGGACGAAACAGCCTCAGGGAGGTCCCTGAAACACCCCTGAAGCCCGCCCTGTGATCAGCCCGTGAAGAGGTCCTCGATCGCGGTGGCCGCCAACCAGCTCGCGGAACTGTCCGAGGGCCCGCGCCGGCTGGGCGTTTCTACGCTGTAGGGTGTCTCTACAACGTAGAAACGGGAGGCGAGATGGACACGCGGCAGGAGATGGTCGAGGTGCCCGGGGCGCGGCTGCACACCGAGCGGGCCGGTACCGGCCCCGCCCTGGTGCTGATCCCCGGCGGCGGGGGAGACGCCGCGATGTACGAGGACGTCGTGCCCCGGCTGGCGGACCGGTTCACCGTGATCACATACGACAGGCGCGGCAACTCCCGAAGCCCGCTGGCGAGCCCGGACGCGTCCATCGCGGTCTCACGACAGGCCGCCGACGTCGTCGCGATCCTCGACCACTACGGCGTCGAGCGCGCCTTCGTCTTCGGCAACAGCAGCGGCGCGATCATCGCGCTGGACGTCCTGGCGCGTCACGCCGGTCGGCTGCTCGGCGCCGTCGTCCACGAACCGCCGCTCGTCCGGGTCCTGCCCGAGAGCCCCGACAGCCCCGAGGAGCGCGCCATGGCGGAGCTCCTCAGGATGGTCGAGCAGGAAGGGGTGATGCAGGCGTTCGCCGGGTTCTCGGCCATGATCCTGCCCGACCCGCCGAAGCTGTTCAGCAGTCGCGCGGGCCGGGCCGTGACCGCCGGCGCGATGCGGGTGTTCACAGGGGGCGCCGCGCTGGCGCGGGGGATCACGGGCAGGCAGCCCGGCGGGATGACGCGGCTCGTGGGCAACACCGAGATCCTGCTGCGGCGCGAGCTGCCCGCGTTCTTGTACGAGTACGACCCGGACCTCGCCGCGCTGGAGGCGGTCACGGCGCCGTGGTGCTTCGCCACCGGCCGCGACAGCGTGGGCCGTCCCTACCACCGGCCCGCGCACGTGCTGAGCGAGCGGCTCGGGGTGCCGTGCGAGGAGTTCCCCGGCGGGCACGTCGCGTACCAGACGGATCCGGAGGGGTTCACCGCCCGGCTGACCGCGATCCTGGACGGCTTCGCCGCGTAGCCCTCAGTACGAGGCGGTGCGGTAGCGGGACCGGAACTCGGCCAGGAGCTCGTCGGTGACCTCGGCGCCGGCGGCCACGGCGGCGTGCACCTCGCGGAAGTATCCCTCGTATCCCGCAGGCGTGTAGAGACACAGGGCGCGCGCCGTCTCCGTGCCCGCGTTGCGGAATCCGTGCGGTGTGCCGCGCACCGCCGACAGCAGGTTCCCGGGGCCGACCGTCACCTCCCCGTCGCCGTCGTGCAGGGTCAGCTCGCCGTCGAGGACGTAGAAGTACTCGTCGTGGCCCTCATGGACATGTGGCCGGGCCCCGACGATACCCGGCGCCAGGGTGAACTCCTCGAACGCGAAGCGCCCCCCGGTGTGCTCGCCGGTCAGCCGGAAGAAGTGCGCCACTCCCGCGACGTCGATCAGTTCGCCGTCCTCGGGACGGCGCAGCAGGGGACGAGCGTCCCATCCGTCTTTCTTGATCACCGTCTCAGTGTGGCAGACAGGCGCACGATCACACCCGGATGGCCGGGCAAGGTGGACCCAGCACTACTGCCCACCAGCTCCACCAGCGGATACCGTCGCAGGTGTGGTGCACAGGATCGCGCTGGAAGCGGGGGAGACGTCGTGCGGGTGGTGATCGCCGAGGACGCCGTCCTGCTGCGCGAGGGCCTGGCCGGGCTGCTCGAACGCTTCGGCCACACCGTCGTCGCCTCCGTGGGCGACGCGCCGGCGCTGGTCGAAGCGGTGGCCGAGCACGATCCGGACGCCGTGGTGACCGACGTGCGGATGCCTCCCGGCTTCACCGACGAGGGTCTGCGCGCCGCCCTCGAACTGCGCAGGAGGAACCCGGAGCTGGCCGTCCTGGTGCTCAGCCAGTACGTGGAGCAGACGTACGCGACGGAACTCCTCGACTCCGGAGGCGGCACGCGCATCGGCTACCTGCTCAAGGACCGCATCGGGGACGTCCGCGAGTTCGTCGACGCGCTCGACAGGGTGAGCGGGGGCGGCACGGTCGTCGATCCGGAGGTGGTCAGGCAGCTGCTCAGCCGTCACCGCGACCCCCTGCGACGGCTCACACCCAGGGAGCAGGAGGTGCTGGCCCTGATCGCCGAGGGGCGCTCGAACGCCTCGATCGCCCGCGAGCTGTTCGTCACCGAGGCGGCGGTGGCCAAGCACATCGCCGGCATCTTCACCAAGCTGGACCTGCCTCCGCAGGCTGACGGCCACCGGCGGGTGCTCGCCGTCCTGGCCTACCTCAGGTCCTGATCAGGAGTCGCCCTCGGGGTCGGCGATCGTGCGGCCTGGAATCGATCACGCCCTGGAAGTCATATGCCACGAAGGGATCCTAAGTAGGGTTCTGCTATGGGTGAGAAGTGGCAGGAAGTCGGCGACCGCGTATACGTCCGTCGGCATGTTTCGTACGACCTGAACATCGGGCTGGTGGTCGGTGACGGGCACTGTCTGGTGCTCGACACGCGGATGTCGCACCGCGAGGCGTCCGACCTGATCGACGCGATCAGGCAGATCACGAGCAGCCCGTGGACGGTGGTCAACACCCACTCCCACTTCGACCACTACTTCGGCAACGCGATGTTCCTGCCCGCCGAGATCTGGGCCCATGTGAGGTGCGCCGAGGAGATCGAGCGCGACGGCGTCGAGCAGCGCGCCAAGGTCGCCGGCCGCGAGCCGGAGGACCGGCGCGCGGAGGTGGAGGAGGTGGAGATCGTCCCGCCCGACCACACGTTCACCACCTCGGCCACGCTCGACATCGGCGGACGCAGCGTGGACCTGCGCCACTTCGGGCTCGGCCACAGCAGCAACGACATCGTCGCGCACGTGCCCGACGCGGGCGTGGTGTTCGCCGGTGACCTCGTGGAGGAGGGCGCGCCGCCGGCGTTCGGCGACTCCTACCCGCTCGACTGGCCCGCCACGACCGCCGCGATGCTGGCCGAGCTGCCCGAACCGGTGATCGTGCCCGGCCACGGCGCCGTGGTGGGCCGGGAGTTCGTCATCAACCAGCACGCCGAGCTGTCCGCCGTCGCCGACCTGGCCAGGCGGGCGCACGTCGAGGGCCTGCGCGACCTCATCAGGCAGTTCCCGTACCCCGAGGACGTCACCAGGCAGGCCATCGAACGCGCCTTCCTGCAACTCGACGCCCTCCCCCTCTGACCACCCCTCCCACACTCACCCAAGCCCCCGCCCGCGCCCTGCTCCCCGCCGCGCGGGCCCACCTCGGCACAGCCCCCTTCCGGCCACGCCGTGCAGACCGCCTACGTGTGGAACCCTTCCCTCCACCCCGCGCCCGCCGCATCCCTCCCTTCTTGATAGGCCGTTTGCTATAGTGCAAACTGCAATATAGAAGGAGGCATCATGGCGCGACGCCACGACCTGGTCGGTCTCACCGTGCTGGCCATGCTCTCGGTACGCGCCAGCCACCCCTACGAGCTGCACCGATTCATCGTCGACACCCACAAGGACTACGTGACCGGCCTGCCGAGAAGCCTCTACCACGCGGTAGAACGGCTGGCGAAGGCCGAGCTGATCGTCCCGGCGAAGACCGACCGGGAGGGCCGCAGGCCGGAACGGACCGTCTACGAGATCACCGACGACGGCAGGCGGGAGCTGGCGACCAAGCTGCGCAGACTGTTGGAGGAGCCGCACCCCGACCGCCGCACGCTGACGGCGGCGGTCTCGTTGATCGGCGCGCTCCCGGTACGCGACGCGCGCGCGGCCCTGAGCACCCGCACGGCCTCGATTGAGGGCACGATCAGCGGCATCGAGGCGCACATGCGGGTCATGACCGCCAACGGCCTGCCCGACGTCCTCATGCTCGAGCTGGAGTACGAGCGCGCCCTGTACGCGGCCGAGCTGGCCTGGGTGCGTTCCGTACTCGACCGGCTGGAGAGCGGCGAGCTCGACTGGCCGGGCACGGTCAAGCAGTCGCTGATGGAGCAGGTCATCGACGGCTGAACTCCCAAAAAGCGACCGCCGGGGTGCGCCAACACCCCGGCGGCCGGAAATCCGAACAAGGCGCCTGCCCTGCCAGGACTCGCACGTCTCAGGATAGGCGCCGCGACATGAGGAGCTGTGCCATGTCCACAGAGATCAAGGAGTTGCTCTCCGGTCTCGGCGAAGCCTGGAACCGTGGCGACGCGGGCGCGTACGCGTCCCTGTTCACGCCGGGCGCCGACTACATCACCTTCTTCGGCCTGCGCCTGCGCGGCAGGCAGGCCATCGAGGACGCGCACCGCGAGCTGTTCAAGACCCCGATCAAGCTCACGGGCGGCGACGGCGAGCCGGATGTCAGGGTCCTGGGCGACGGCGTCGCGCTGGTGATCAGCGGAGGCGGCTCGACCGTCGACGGCCGTCCGGACCCCGGACGCGACTCGATCGTCTCCCTCACCGCCGTGCGGACCCCCGACGGCTGGCGCTTCGCCTCCTTCCAGAACACGCGGGTGAGCCGTCCGTGAAGAAGACGCTGATCACCGAGGTGTCGGGAGTGGTCGAAGCGCCGCTCGCCCGCGTCCACGCGGCGCTGGCCAGGAGGTTCACGCCCGACGAGCTTCCCGACCACCCCGCGACCGTCGAGGTCACCGAGCGCATGATCGCCTACCAGGGCGGCTGGTGGTACCGGGGCGAGTGGACGATGTCCGAGCACCCCCAAGGCACGCTGGTCACCTACCGCGTCTACAACGTGGCGGAGTGGATGCGCTGGGGAGTCCCGCTCGCCAACCGGTTCTTCATCGGCTACGACGAGGCCGCCCGCGACGGCTTCTCCAAGGGCATCGACCAGCTCGGGGACGAGCTGGGCTGCCCGGCGCATCTCACCTAGCCACTGGGCAGGTCGGACGCGAGCATTCCCATGAGGGGCGCCCGGCCTGATGTGGAGGCGGGCATTCCCATGAGGGGCGCCCGGCCTGGTGTGGACGCGGGCGTTCCGATGGGAGCGCCCGGCGGCCACACCGGCCGGGTTCCGGGGTCACGCCAGGCTGATCTTGCCCTTCACGACCTTGATCCGCTTACGGGACAGCGCACGCTTCGCCGGGCCCCGCACCACGGCGCCCGTCAAGGCGTTGTACTGGCTGCCGTGGCAGGGGCAGTTGATCCTGAAGTTGCTGACGCTCGCCACCGTGCACCCCAGGTGGGTGCACTTGGCGCTGAAGCACTTGAAGACGCCCTTCTTCGGTTGGGTGATCACGTACTTGCCCTGGACGATCTTCCCGCCGCCGAGCGGGATGCTCTTCGTGCTGGCGAGGACCGGAGCGGCGGCCTCCTCGGACGCTTCGGCCTCCGCCGGGCGCGCCGTCCACAGGAACAGAACTCCTGTGCCGGCGGCGCCGCCTCGGGTGATCAGTGCGCGGCGTGTGAGCATGGTTGCCTCCTTCAACCATTCACACGTTCAGCGGTGATCTCTCGGTTCAACGGAAATTTCGCGACAAATCCGCCATCGACCGCTTCCAGCGTCCCGCCGTGGAGCACCGCGATGTCCCTCGCGATCGCCAGCCCGAGCCCCGCCCCGCCCGCGTCCCGCGCCCGCGCCTCGTCGAGCCTGGTGAAGCGGTCGAACACCGCCTCTCGCTGCTCGACGGGAATCCCCGGCCCGTCGTCGAGCACCTCCAGCACCGCCTCGGCCCCGTCCCGCCGCACCCGGACGCGCACCATCGAGGCCGCGTGCCGCACGGCGTTGTCCACCAGATTCGTGACGAGCCGCCCCACATGCCCCTGAGCTCCCTGGATCACGACGTCCGGCTCGACCTCCAGCCTCACCCCGACCTCCGGCCTGCCCCGGACCGCCACCCCGTCATGACCTGCCCGCCTCGCCTCCGTCGCGCCGTGGATCTCACTGTGGACCTCGGTGTGGACGCGACGCAGCGACTCCTCCGCCGCCACCTGGCCGAGGTCGAGGTCCTTGGCGCGCAGAGGCTCCCCGGCGTCCAGCTTGGCCAGCAGGAGCAGGTCGCCGGCCAGGGACTGCAGGCGTTCGACGTCCGCCAGAGCCTCGCGGGTGAGCTCGCTCGGCTCGGCCAGCTCCAGGCGGGCGCGGAGGGTCGCCATCGGGCTGCGCAGCTCGTGCGCGGCGTCGGCGACGAACCGCTTGTGCGTCTCGACCGCCGTCTCCAGCCGGTCGAGGGTGCCGTTCACGGTCGTGGCCAACGCGGCGATCTCGTCCCCCGAGCGCGGGACGGGAACACGCTGGTGCAGGTCGCGGGCGGTGATGTCGGCGACCTTGGCCCTGATCGCGGCGACCGGGGCCAGCGCGCGTCCGACCGAGAACCAGGTCATCCCCGCCACCACCAGCAGCAGCGCGGGCACGCCCGGGAGGAGCGCCCTGTTGAGGGTGTCCAGCGCCTGGTCGGCGCCCGCCAGCGAGGTCCTGGCCCACAGCATCGCGGGCCCGCTGCGGGTGGTCACCTGCATGGCCGCGACCGCGAAGTTCTCCGTCTGCGCTGCCTTGGTGGACATGACGTCCGTGGTCAGCCACACGTCGGGGTCGGACACGCGCTGGACCGTCCCGGAATCGTCGCTGGGGGACAGGCCGGGCTTGATCGCTTCCACGGCGACCCCGGACCTGACGTCGCTCGCGATCATGCCGGGGGTGGCGGGCGTGACGGGGCTCGCGGTCGTGTCGGCGCGCGCGGCCGTCCCCGGTGTGTCGGCGCGCGCGGCCGGGCTGGTGGTGTGCGCGGGCTCGGTCCTGACCAAGGGCGCCGCCAGGCTGACGGTCTGGGCCAGGGGCGCCGCCGCGACCGCCCGCCGAGCGGCCTCCTCGTCGGCGCTGCTCTGCAGGCTGCCCCTGAGGACCGTCGCCAGGATGGCCGCCGCCACCCCCAGCGCGACGGCCACGACCAGCGTCGCCGCCACAGTGGCGCGCAACCGCACGGACACCGCCCCCGCCGGAAGCGGGGAGGAAGCCAGCCCGCGAGCACGCTGCCAGACCCGGGAGGACGCCGGCCAGCGAGAGTTGCGCCAGAGCCGGGACGCCGGTCCGCGTGAACGCCGCCAGCGCCGGGGGGACGCCGGGTCGCGAGGACGTCGCCAGGTCATGCCGCCTCCAGTCGGTAGCCGGCGCCGCGGACCGTCACCAGCGACGACCGGCCGAACGGCTGGTCGATCTTGCGGCGGAGGGCGCTGATGTACACCTCGACGATGTTCGGGTCGCCGTCGTAGGAGAAGTCCCAGGCCTGGGCGAGCAGCTCGCGCTTGGAGACGACCTCACCGGCCCGCCGTGCCAGCCCGTGCAGCACCGCGAACTCCTTCGGCGTCAGCCCGATCTCCACCCCGCCCCTGTGGCAGCGCAGCCCGGCGGGGTCGATGACCAGGTCGCCGACCGTGATCGACACGGGCCGTTCCCGGCCGCCGCGCCGTACCAGCGCGCGCAGCCTGGCGAGCAGCACCACGTAGGAGAACGGCTTGGCGAGGTAGTCGTCGGCGCCGTTGTCGAGCGCCTCGGCCTCGTCGTGGACGCCGTCCTTGGCGGTGAGCATCATGATCGGCGTCCAGTTGCCCGCCTCGCGCAGCCGCGAGCAGACCGTGTAGCCGTTCATCCGGGGCAGCATCACGTCCAGGACGATCACGTCGTAGTCGTTCTCCGTGGCCATCCAGAGGCCGTCGCGCCCGTCGTAGGCCACGTCGACCGCGAACCCCTCGCCCGCCAGGCCGCCCTTGACGAGGTCGGCCAGCCGCTGCTCGTCCTCCACCAGTAACACTCGCACGCTGACCAGCGTGCCGCACCGCACCTAAAGCCAACCTGAAGATCATTTTGGCCAGGTGGCGTGCGCGACGAGCGATGGCAAGACCGATCTCGACGACCGTGTTGGCGCTCTTGCTCGTGAGGGCCTGCTCTTCCGGCGGAAGCATCGATCGGGCCGAAATATTTTGCTCCTGGGGTAACCACGGGGCGCCGGGAGGGATTACGAGATGTGAACGACCCCAATGAACGCTTCACAACCCTCTACGACCGGTACTACCGAAACGTGCTCAAATACGCACTTCTGCGGGCCGAACGTGAGACGGCGGAGGACGTCTCCAGCGAGACCTTTCTGGTCGCCTGGCGGCGTCTGGACGATATTCCCGATCCGCCACTGCCTTGGCTGCTGGGGGTGGCGCGCAACTTCCTCGCCAAACAGCGCCACCTGCGATTCCGCGGCGACGCCTTGATCGACCGGATCGCGATGCTCACCACCGCCGCCGACTGGGCGAGCTGGGACGTTGCCGAGCACGTCCTGGACCGGGAAGGCGCGCTGGCCGCACTCGCCTCGCTGCGTAACAACGACCTGGAAGCGATCATCTTGGCCTCCTGGCAGGGGCTGGCGCCGGACGAGGCGGCCCTCGTGATGGGCTGCTCGTCCCGCGCCTACCGCGTGCGCCTCCACCGCGCTCGCACGCGCCTGACCAAGGCGATGCAGGCCCAGATGCCGGAGTCACCACGGCGCCAGGCCACCACCAGTCCGTCGTTCAAGGAGTCCTGATGCCCAATCCGCCCCATGGCCACCACGAGGAGCACCACATGGCCGACCGCATGCTCACCCAACTCGAACCGATGCAGCTGGACGAACTCGCCGATGAGATCTACCGGTCGCGCCGCTCTGCTGACCTGGTTCGCGCCTTGCAGACTCCTCGAACCCGTCACCCCGTCCGGAGGACCATCTTGTCCAAGCGTCGCATGCTTTGGTTGACCGTCGGCGTCGCGACTGCGGGTCTTGCCGCCGCCATCGTCATTCCGGGCGTGGCGTCGCGAGCACCAGGAGCGACCACGACGGCCATCGCCTCGGCGTCGCCTTCCGCGTCGACGGCTCGCCTGGACGTCCACACGGTGCTGCTGGCGGCCGCCGAGAGCGCGGCACGAGAGCCGGCCGCCGCCGGACGTTATTGGTACACGCTGGTGCAGACCACCACCCGTGTCGATCACATCGTGAACAAGCAGGCCGCCAAGGAACCGCCAGGCGCCGACACGGCCGATGCCGCGCGGCCCAACGTCGGCAAGGCGACGTCGTCGCCGTTCACTGCCTCCGTCTCCACCTCTCAAGAGAGCTGGACGGCGCGTGGTCGGCGGGACCGCAGCCGGACGATCACCGGTATCGACTACAAGCTCGCCTTCGACTCTCCAGCCGACGAGGCCCGGTGGAAGGCGATGGGCTCGCCTCGCCTCGGAGATGGACAGACCAAGCAGGTCAACGACTACGACATGCCGATCCGGTTCACGATCGGGCAGCAGCAGGTGAGCATGGCCGACCTCGCCAAGCTGCCTGCCGGCAAGGACGAGCTGGACAAGGAACTGCGGCGTAGGTACCAGGCTGACGTGAACGACCCGAAGTACCCACTTGAGGACAGCTACCCCCAATACGTCTGGTCCACCGCCCAGGACCTGCTCGCCGGCCCGATCACGTCCGACACCCGGGCAGCCCTGTACCGTGTCCTCGCCGACCAGCCTGGAATCACCCTGATCGGACAGGTGACGGACGAGCTCGGGCGCTCCGGCTCTGCGATCGCGATGCGCTTCGACCAGGGCGGCCAGGCCGGCTCCCCGGACGATCGCGCGTTGCAGGGGCAGCTGATCATCGACCAGGACACCAGCCGGCTCCTTGCCTACCAGGCCGTCGCCGACGGGCACAGGCCGCAGCTGTCGGTGACCTACAAGCAGATGGGTTGGACCGACTCGCTCGACAAGCGGCCCTGACCTGATAGCCCACCGCTCGTTCTGCCGTCGTTCAGTCCGGAAGGGTCAATCGCCGTAGAGGTTCCATAACTTCACCTCGGGGGACTGCTTGTAGTCCCAGTCTCCCGAGTACAGCGCGGGGTAAGGGGATTCGAGCAGCTTGTCCTTGATCGCCTGCTGGGAGGCGCGCTCGCCGATGTGGCGCTTCTCGGCCTCCGTCAGAGGGAGGCCTCCGGCCTCCTCTCGGGCCCGCTGTGCCCGCCTCACCGCGTCCTGGTACGCACCGTCGTCGGTCCATGCGTCTCTGGAGTCGACCTTCTGGCCGCGCGCCTGCTCCAGTTCCTGGGTGAATCGGTTCCCCACTACCATCCCCGCCGCCTCCTCGTCGACCGCCGCGCTGACGTACTCCTCACGTCCCATCTCGGTCGCGTCGGGCGTCCCTCGGTGGCGGGCGTGGTTGACCTCGTGGACGAAGGCGGCGGCGAGGTCTTCGGCCGAGAGGCCGTACTGGTAGTACACGTGGATGAGGTTGAACTCATCGCGGTAGGAACCCCGTTCGCCTGATGGGGCCTCGTTGCTGGGCCGGTACACTACGGCCACGCCATGCTCGCGGGCCCAGGCCAGCGCCTCCCGCCCCGCCGGCGTCTCGGCGAGCACCTTCTCGACCTCGTGCTGCCACAGGGTGTCCGACTCGAACGGGCCGATCTGCTTGGCCGCGACGATCACGGGGAGTGCCACGTAGGAGAGCGGAACGAGAGCGGTCACGCCGAGCAGGCTCAAGGCCCGTCGGATCGTGTTGGCGATGACCGCGCCGATGTGCTCCCTGACCTTGGGGAGGATCATGCGGAAGGCCCGGCGCGTGGCGTAGGTCCGGACCGCCAGGAAGAGCCCTCCGGCGGGTGCGGCCGCTATCGCGGCCATCAGCGAGATCAGCAGCACGGACAGCAGGTAGACGACGAGGCCCTTCCATACGAGCCTGAGGATGACGACGAACATCGTCCCCAGCGCGGCCAGCTTGCTGGCTGCGGCCTCTTTCCGCAGCCGCTGCCGCAGCTCCTCCCCGGAAATTTGAGATGCGTCGACGTCCTTCCCGTCGTTCCGCTGGACGACGGCCTGGGAGGCGAGGTCGAAGTCGGCCGCGGCCTTCTGTAA
This sequence comes from Nonomuraea sp. NPDC000554, assembly GCF_040300065.1. Classification (NCBI taxonomy): domain Bacteria; kingdom Bacillati; phylum Actinomycetota; class Actinomycetes; order Streptosporangiales; family Streptosporangiaceae; genus Nonomuraea; species Nonomuraea sp. NPDC000554. The sequence continues at coordinate 53,305 of NZ_JBEPDC010000018.1, forward strand.
GTCGCCTGCCAGGTCCAGCCACGCGTCGGTGGACCTGAGACGGTCGAACTCGTCCGGGGTGGGCCACGGCGCGTCATCCTTGACGAGACCGTGAACTTTGGACAGGCCGGGAGGCAGCTCCCATCCCATCGCCGCTCACCTGTCCTTCAGGTGGCGAACGGTCTCCTCGTTCGCCTGCGCGGCCAGCGTGTGCGTGCGCGCGGCCCGGTACAACCTGTCAGTGTGGTCTTTCGCCATGTCAACGGTCGAGCGGAGCGCCGCGGAAGCGTGTTCGAGGAAGCCCGCGTACTCCACGTCGAACTCGGCCCCGGGGTGTTCCGCGTCGTCGGGGACCGGCCCGATCGCGTTGCGCAGCGCCCGCTCCAGGGCCTGGTCGAGCTGGTCGGCCGCCTCCTCCATCACGGCTCGCGAACCCGACAGAGACGCCTGGTCCACGCGCAGCGTTTCGGTCATCCACTCTCCTCGGAGGTATCGGGCCCGATCGGCAGAGATTAACGATCATGTCCTCTAAAGTCCAAATCCGTCCCGTTGGGGAGATGCGCGGAGTCTGAAGAGCGCTTTGGCCGCCTTCAGCGTCGCTTCAGGTGCGGCACGCCAGCCTGGGAACCGTCAGATCGTCTTCCAGCAAGGAGTTTCCATGTTCAAGCGACGTGTCGCGACCCTCGCCGCGGTCGGTGTGCTCGTGCTGACGGGCCTGGCCGGCTCGGCGATGGCGGCCGACAACGTGCCGCCCACCGCCGGTCAGAAGGTGACGTGCACGACGGGCGACGGCAAGACCGTCGAGTTCACCGCGGTGCCCGCGGACGACGGCAGTTCGGCCGTGGCGATCAAGCGGAACGCTGACGGGACGGTGACCAGCGTCGCCCCGGAAACGATCGCGGCGCCGACGGAGGCCCAGCGTGTCAGGCCGGCTGAGAAGGGGGAGGCGGGCGCGCAGTCCGCGGATGACGAGGGGGTGAAGATCGAGCGTCTTGAGGTGGGCCAGATGGAGGGGGGCCAGCGTCTCGAGGCCGTCCCCGCGACGAAGACCGTCCCTGCCACGAAGGCCGACGGTACGGACGCGCCGGAGCTGACCGAGCCTCCGGCGGGCGCCGAAACCATCAGCTGCAAGATCAAGTAGGCCCCACGTGCCCGCCGCGCCACCGGGGAACGCGGCGGGCATGCCAGAGACCCTGCTCGTCCTCCTGACGATGCCGGGGATCGCGTGGGCGCGTCCACGCAACGTTGGAGCCCGACGTGCATGGGGTGATCGTCAACGTGCGAGGGAACCGCTGTGACCTGCACAGTCACGCAGCTCCCTTGAAGGCCATCACGTGATCACCCCGTGCCCGCCGTGATCCTGGGCGAGGCGTCCGACGGCGCGCGGGCCGAGGTCCGTGCGCGCATTGATGGGTGACGCCTGGCAGTCACTCCTGGTCGGTGAGGCTGGGGGGCGCCCCCTCCTGGCTGAAGGTGATCACGATGTCTCTGCCGTTGGCGTAGCTGACCACCGGCCGCTGGAGTATGTCACCCACCCTGCGGGCGACCCTCTGGAACAGCTCCACCATCTCCGGAGTGTCGGCGGTCACCCTGAACCGACCGCTGGCGGCGAGGTGTTCGGCGACGAGGGGAACGAAGCCCGCTTCGGCCCGGACCTTCTCCTCCATGCTGAGGGGGGTGCGTCGGGGCGCGGGCTGCGTGCTGAGAGGGTGGGCCATTGCTGATCTCCTCGTGATCGCCGTCCTTCCAGGATGCCACCCGCGCTTCCCGACCGTGTGGGAGTCGCCGACCGGTACGAACCAGCGTTCAGGGTGTGGTCAGGACGGGAACGACGGGTGGGGGCCGAGGGCCCAGTACTCGAAGAGTCCGTGCCCGACCAGCCCGTCGTACTCGAAGCGTCCCACCGCGTCGACCATCCCCCACATCCGCGCGGCGTCGTCGGGCAGCGTGTACGTGACGCCTTGCACGACGGGCCCCTCGCCCTGGTACATGCCGTGTTTCCAGTCCGGTTCGAGCCCGTAGCCGGTGCCGACCATCAGGTGGACGGGCAGTATCGGCGTGCATCGCACGTCGAACGGTTTGCCGCGCGGCGGGGCGAAGGTGATCGTGGCCTCGACGACGTCGCGGGTGCCGGGGGCGTAGACGGGGTGGTACTCGGGTCTGCCCAGGTACTCCTCGCCGCGCCCGTCGGACCAGACCCTGGTGGCCTCCTCCAGGACGCGGCGGCCCTGCTCGTCCTCCTGGACGATGCACAGGATCGCGTGGTCGTCGAAGCGCATGGGCGCGTACAGCCAGTAGAACGTGCCGGGGTTCTTCACCTGGATGCCGGGCGGCTCGGGTTCGCCGACAGGCCGGATGCCCCATGACCGGTCGCGGGTGCCCTGCCAGCGGTCCGGGGTGACCTGCACGTCCTCGGAACCGATCCTGATATTTCCGGACCAGACGCCGGTCTGGGCCATCCGCAGCGAATCGAAGACGACCCGCTCCTGCCAGCGCACGAAGTGCCGGGGCTCGACGGTCGCCGGGATCGTGCCCTCCCAGGTGAGGTCGAAGGACAGGCCGTGCTCGTTCGGCTCCAGCACCACCCTGAGCCGTTTGAGCCCTTCGAGGACCTCCACCCGGAACGGGCCGATCCCGGTGTCCATCCGGTCGGCGCCCAGCTCGCGCGAGGCGCGCACGACCCGGTGCAGCTCCCGGTGGCGCACGCAGGCGAAGGCGTCGGTGACGCCGAGGTTGGGGTACTGGCCGAGCCCGACGATCAGCATCAGCTCGTCGGTGCCCGCGTGGCAGTTGAAGTAGTAGCGGTCGTAGAAGTTGCGGTCGGACGTGGTCGCGTGCCGCATGACCTGGGCTGCCTGGTGGACGGGGTAGTCGTCGAGCGGTGACAGCGTCATGTCGCCGGTTGTAGCAAGCGCTTGGTCAGACGTCAACCGGCCCCGGGAAGACGAAAGTGCGCCCCCGTTCCTGCGAGGGCGCACTTTCGTGCTCGGATCATGGCATCTTTCTCGATGCCTCGTCCGCCTTGTCGGACACCTTCGAGGTGGCCTCCTGAGCGGTCTCACCAGCCCGCTCGGCCTTCTCGCCGGCCCAGCGGGACGCGTCGGACGCGGAGTCCTTCATGTGCTCGGTCCACTGCTGGGCGTTGCGGCGGTACATGTATCCGGCCGCGCCCATGGCGATCCCGGTCAGCAGGATGATCACCGGCCACCGACGCGATCTGGTCGGTGTGGGGTCGATCTTCTCGGCAGCCGCTGTCAGCATCGAGCTGACTCTGGGGGCGAGAGTGTCCTCCACCCGGAGGGCGGCCTCCTCCAGCTTCGGCGCCGCCCAGTAACGGGCGTCCTCGATGCGCTGGGCGGCGACCACCTTGGCCTGGTCCGCCATCGGCATCATGCGTACGCCGGCTCTCGTGGCCTGGGCCTTCATCCGGCCCAGCATCGTGGTGGTCGGCACCACAATGGTCACGCGGCGTTTTCTCAGTGTCAGGGACACGACAACCTCCCCTGTCGTTGGGGCCCCGAGCCTGACCTTCCCGGTACGAGGCCGCTCAATCATGGCCGGTCGTGGGAGGATGAGCTTGACGGCCTGATGACCGCAGGCATCACCACATCATGGAATCGACCCTGTACATAGAGGGGGGCAGCTGTCTCGTGGCTGAGAAGCTGATCGCGAATCTGCAAACAAATCGCGGAAACGTCAAGGTAGAACTCTTCCCTAACCAGGCTCCGAAGACCGTTCGGAACTTCGTCGAACTGGCTGAGGGCACGCGCGAGTGGACACACCCGGGCACCGGTGAGAAGAGCACCGACCGGTACTACGACGGCACGATCTTCCACCGGGTGATCTCCGGGTTCATGATCCAGGGCGGCGACCCGCTCGGCCAGGGCATCGGCGGCCCCGGCTACGAGTTCGACGACGAGATCCATCCCGATCTGTACTTCAACCGGCCGTACCTGCTCGCCATGGCCAACGCCGGCATCCGCTTCGGCAAGGGCACGAACGGCTCGCAGTTCTTCATCACGGTCTCGCCGCAGCCGCACCTCAACGGCAAGCACTCCATCTTCGGCGAGGTCGTCGAGGGCCAGGACGTCATCGACGCCATCGCCAAGACCCAGACCGACAGGCGCGACCGGCCGGTCGAGGACGTCATCATCGAGTCGGTCACGATCGAGCGCGTGCCCGCCTAGTCAGAAGCACCGCAGGGGCGGGCTGGTCAACCACGCCAGGTAGGCGCACACGCATGCGTGTGCGTCCCAAGGCGCAGACCGGAGCACACCGGCGTGCGGGCAGGCGCAAGCACGTTCGCACACCGGCGCGCGGGCTGGCGCAAGCGCCTGCGCGCACTGGCGCGCGGGCAGGCGCGGCATGCACGCGCAGGCCATAGGCTTCGGTCATGACGAGCCTGCCGCCCAGCCCGCCCCCGCAGCCTGAGCAGCCTGCAGAGGCCGTGCCGACGTGCTACCGGCATCCCGGAAGGGAGACCTGGGTCCGCTGCCAGCGCTGCGAACGGCCCATCTGCCCCGACTGCATGCGCGATGCAGCCGTGGGCTTCCAGTGCCCCGAGTGCGTGGCCGAGGGCAACAAGGGAGTGCGGCAGGCGCAGGCGCCGTTCGGCGGCCTGGCCGTCGCGACCCCGATCGTCACCTGGGTGCTGCTCGCGGTCAACGTGCTGGCCTACGGCGTGGAGCTGCTCGCGCCCGAGTACGTGCTGTCGCACTTCGCGATGTGGGCCGACGGCGTCTACTTCGGCCAGTGGTGGCGGTTGATCACCGGCGCGTTCCTCCACCTGCCGCTCACGGCGGGCGGTTTCGCGCTCACCCACATCCTGTTCAACATGTGGGCGCTGTACGCGATCGGCCCGGCGCTGGAGAGCCGTCTCGGCCACCTCCGCTTCCTGGCGCTGTATCTGCTCTCGGCGCTCGGCGGCTCGGTGGCCGTCTACATCTTCGGCGCGACCGCGGTGGGCGCGTCAGGCGCGATCTACGGCCTGTTCGGCGCGCTGTTCGTGGTCAGCAGGCGGCTCGGCTTCGACGCCCGCGGGGTGCTCTGGCTGATCGGCATCAACGTCATGCTGACCTTCGTCGTCTCCGGCATCAGCTGGCAGGGCCACCTGGGCGGCCTGGTGACGGGCACCGCGGTGGCCGCCGCCTTCGCGTACGCGCCGGCCAAGCAGCGCAACGTCACGCAGCTGGTGGCCTGGGTCGCGATCCTGGCCGTACTGGTGCTGATCGTGCTCCTCGTGCAGCCGATGGGCCTACGGCTGACAGGCTGAGCGCGCCGCTTCCACAGGGTGTGGAAAAGACTGTGGAAAGAACTAACGCCAGCGGGTGGAAAGAACCACACCGAAGATGATGAAAACGAACCCGATCAGCAGGTTCCAGTTGTGCAGGTCCCCGATGAACTTCGCCTGGGGCGCCACGTAGTACACGGCGATCCAGAGGATGCCGATGATCCACGACACCACCATGGTCGGCGCCAGCCAACGAGGGCTGATCTTGACCTGCTGGGACCTCTGCGGCGGCGTGTAGACCGCTTTCTTGCGAGCCTTCGACTTGGGCACTGGATAACTCCTGCTGAGGGCCTGGGCATCCGGATCGTCCGCAGGCTCTGCGTTAAGCGTAGTTGAAGCGTGCCCAAGGATAGCCGCCACGCGCACGAGATGGCGATCCCAGGCACCACAGCAGGTCACACATACGCTGATCGAGTGAGGACATTGCTACGCTCCGTAGGCGAGCTGACCATCACCGCAGGGCTGATCCTGATGCTCTTCTGCGCCTACCTGCTGTGGGGCACCGGCGTCTACACCGAGGGCCAGCAGGTCGTCCTTCAGAAGGAACTGGCCGACGAGCAGGGCGCGCAGAAGCTCCGCAAGATCGAGCTGGGCCAGGCCGTGGCCATGCTGCGCATCCCCAGGCTCGGCCGCGACTACAAGTACGCCGTGGTCGAGGGCGTCGACGCCGAGCACCTCAAGAAAGGCCCCGGCCACTATCCGGGCAGCGCCCTGCCGGGCCAGATCGGAAACTTCGTCATCTCGGGGCACCGGACCACCTACGCGGCCCCCTTCAACGAGATCGACAAGCTGCAACGCGACGACGAGATCATCGTGGACGCCCGCGAGGCCCGCTACACCTACCGCGTCACCGCGCAGAACATCGTGGATCCCAGCGAGATCGACGCCATCGCCCCCGTCCCCGGCTCGCCGGACGCCAAGCCGATCAGGGCCTACATCACGCTGTCCACCTGCCATCCCGAGTACTCGGCGGCCGAGCGGCTCATCGTCTACGGCGTGCTCGAGAAGACCGAGCCGAGAAAGGACTGACATGTACGGCTGGATCTGGCGCAGGCTGCCCGGCAACACGGGCACCCGGCTGCTCACGGCCGCGGTGCTGGTCATCGTCGTCGGCGTCGTACTCTGGTATGCGGTGTTCCCGATCCTGGAACCCGCGGTGACACTCGACGAGGTGACCGTAAGGACATGACCCGCGTGCTCGTCGTGGACAACCACGACAGCTTCGTCCACACCATCGTGCAGTACCTGCGCGAGCTGGGTGCCACCTGCGACGTGCGCCCCCGCGACGAGGTCCGCGTGAGCGACGCCGACGGCTTCGACGGCGTCCTCGTCAGCCCGGGCCCCGGCACGCCGGAGGCGGCGGGCGTGAGCGTCCCGCTCGTCCGGCGCGCTGCCGAGAGTGGCCGGCCGCTGCTCGGCGTCTGCCTGGGCCACCAGGCGATCGCCGTGGCCTTCGGGGCGACCGTGTCCCGCGCTCCCGAGCTCGTCCACGGCAGCACGAGCGCGATCGTCCACGACGGCCTGGGCGTGTTCGACACGCTGCCCTCCCCGGTGCGGATGACCCGCTACCACTCGCTCGCCGTGCGTCCCGACACCGTCCCCGAGGTGCTGGACGTGACCGCCCGCACCGACGACGGCGTCATCATGGGCCTGCGCCACCGCACGGCCCCCGTCGAGGGCGTGCAGTTCCACCCCGAGTCGGTGCTGTCGGAGCACGGCCACACGCTTTTGGCGAACTGGTTGCGCCGGATCGTGTAACGCCGGCGGGCCCGCGAACGACACACAGATGAGCGTCCCCGCCGTCGCCCCCGAGCGGCGGGGACGCTTCTTCATGCGAAAGGGCCGCCCTGCACGGGGAGGGCGGCCCTTCTCGCGCTTGTCAGCCGCCGTTCAGGATGTCATCGCCAGGCGGTGTGTCCTGGGTGGGCTCATCCGTGTTCGTGTCGGTCGGCTGCTCGGTCGGCAGGTCCGTCGGCTGGTCGGTGGGCTGCTCCGTCGGCTGCTGCTGGTCAGGGCCGGTGGAGACCACGATCGTGATGGTCGTGCCCGGGTTGAGCTTGGTGCCTCCAGGCGGGTTCTGCTGGATCACCGTGCCCTCAGGGTCGGTGTCGCTGGCCATCTTGCGGACCTGCGGCCGGAAGCCCGCGCCTCTGATGGCCTTGACGGCGTCCTGCTCGGTCTGTCCCTTCACGTCGGGGACCTCGGTCATCTCCTTGGGCACGTAGAGCGAGACGGTGCCGCCCTTCTCGAGCGACTCGCCCGCCGGCGGGTCGGTCTTGATGACCTTGCCCTGCGGCTTGCTCGACGTCATGAACTTGACCGAGCCGACCAGCCCCTCCTTGTCGAGGATGCTCTTGGCCTCTTCGACGGTCACGCCCACCAGGCCGTCGGGAACCTTCTTCTTCTCCGGCCCCTTGGACACGATCAGCTTGACCGTGGCACCTTCGTCGACCTTGGTGCCCGCAGGGGGATCGGTCTTGATCACCGTGCCCTTGGGGTCCTCGTCGCTGTTCTGCTCGACCATCTCGGGCTTCAGCTTCATGCTGGTGAGCTGGGCGGCCGCGGCCTTGGCGTCCTGCGTGGCCAGCTCAGGGATCGCGATCTGCTGCCCGCCCGTGTTGTCGTCGGAGCTGAGGAACGCGTAGCCGACGCCGATGAACGCGCCGATGACCAGCAGCGGGACGAGGATCCAGGCGGCCGTCTTGATCGCCTTGTTGCCGCCTCCGCCGCTGGCCCGCCTGCGCCCGCCGTGTCTGCCGCCGCCGCCCTCGTCGTCGTACTCGTATGGCGGGACGGCGCCGGTGCGCTGGGTGGCCGGGCCGGCGGCCGACTGGGTGGCCGTCATCATGCGGGTGCCGGCGTTGTAGTTGGTCGTCATCGCCGTCGTCTGCGCGTCGACCGGCATGCCGGACATCGCCCGCTGGATGTCGGCCCGCATCTCGCCCGCGCTCTGGTAGCGGTGCGCAGGGTCCTTGGCCATGGCCTTGAGCACGATGGCGTCGGCCCACTGCGGGATCTGCGGGTCGATCTGGGACGGCGGGATCGGCTCTTCGCGGACGTGCTGGTAGGCGATCGCCACGGGGGAGTCGCCGGTGAAGGGGGGCTGCCCGGTGAGCAGCTCGTACAGCACACAGCCGGTGGAGTAGATGTCGCTGCGGGCGTCGACGCGCTCGCCGCGGGCCTGCTCGGGCGACAGGTACTGGGCGGTCCCTATCACCTGCGCCGTCTGCGTCATCGTCGCGGCCGAGTCGGCCATCGCCCTGGCGATGCCGAAGTCCATCACCTTGACGTCGCCGTTGCGGGTGATCATGACGTTCGCGGGCTTGATGTCGCGGTGCACGATGCCGCCGCGGTGGCTGTAGTCGAGCGCCCGCAGGATGCCGTCGACCAGCTCGGAGGCGCGCTCGGGCAGCAGCCGCCGGTCCTGGCGCAACAGGTCGCGCAGCGTGCGCCCGTCGACGTACTCCATCACGATGTAGGGCACAGGGGTGCCGTCGGTGACGTCCTCGCCGGTGTCGTACACCGCGACGACGGCCGGGTGATTCAGCGAAGCCGCCGACTGCGCCTCACGCCGGAAACGGGCCTGGAAGGTGTGGTCTCGCGCCAGGTCCGATCGGAGCGTCTTGATCGCGACTATACGGTCCAGTCGGATGTCTCGGGCGCGATACACCTCGGCCATGCCGCCGCGCCCGACGACACCGTCGAGCTCGTACCGGCCTCCGAGTCGCCGAGGCTGAGTCATTTCCTGCACTGTCCCTTACCGTTCATCTTGAGTACCGGCCTCCGGCTTTCGCCTCCGGTGTACGCCTCCGGCATCCGGCCCTGATCGGGGGCCGCCGGTATCCATCATCGACCCCGCGTTTCATGAAGTCCCGCCGTTCACCGGGTCTGTGTGACCCGGGTCTGGTGAGGAGCTCGGTGTCGGTGTTGTCGGCGTGGTGGTGGGCGTTGGGGTTGGTGTTGGGGTCGGGGTACGAATGGTCGGGGTCGGTTTGGGTGTCGGCTTCTTGGTTGGAGAAGCCGGCGTGTTTACGGTAGCCGACCGTGAGGTTACCGGCCGCTTCGACTTCGCCGGAACCGCAGGGGGTCTGCGCGTGTGCGGTGTCTTGGTGCGTGACGGCTTCTGCACCGGTGTGAACAGTACAGACTCGGTGGGGTCGGCGACATCCGGCGACATCGGTGTCGTCAGCCGGCTCTGCGCCAGCGTGATGGCGCTGAGCCCCACCGCCGCCACGCAGCCCGCCGTCGCCACCAGCGCCAGGGTCCGCCTGCCCCTCGACCGCCGGGGCGGGGATGAGGCGGGCGGCATGGTGGGCGGCTCATGCAGCTCGGTGTCGGCTCCGCCGAGGTCGTCGGTGGTCGGCTCGGAGTGCCGCTCGCGGACGCGGAAGCCGCCCGGGTCGGTGAGCATGCTCAGGTCGGCGCCCTGCTCGGCGGTGGCCAGCGAATCGCGCAGCACGTACGCCCGGTCGACGACCTCCAGGGCGGAGCCCGGACGCTGCCCCGGCTCCTTCGCCAGCAGCGCCATGACCAGCTCGCGCACCGCGGCGGGCACGTCGACGCCGAGCGGTGGCGGCGGCTCGTTCAGGTGCTGGAGCGCGATCGCCACCTGGGTGTCGCCCTTGAACGGGGTGCGCCCGGCCAGGCACTCGTAGGCCACCACGCCGAGCGAGTACAGGTCGGTGGACGGCGTGAGCGGCAGGCCCTGCGCCTGCTCGGGGCTGACGTACTGGGCGGTGCCGAGCACGGTGCCCGTCTGCGTCACCGGCGCCGCCTCCAGCGCGCGGGCGATGCCGAAGTCGGTCACCTTGATCGCGCCTTCGGGCGTGACGAGCAGGTTGCCCGGCTTGATGTCGCGGTGGATCACCGCGGCGGCGTGCGCGGCGTGCAGCGCCTTGGCGGTCTGGTGGACGACGTCCAGCGTCACCTCGGGGCCGAGGGAGCCGTTGCGCGCCAGGATGGCCGACAGCGGCTCGCCGTGCACCAGCTCCATCACCAGGTAGGCCAGGTCGCTCTGCTCGCCGTAGTCGAAGATCTGGGCGATGCCCGGGTCGGCCAGGGCGGCGGTGATGCGGGCCTCGTTGCGGAAGCGGTCGCGGAAGGTGTGGTCGGCGTGCATGTGGCTGCGCAGCACCTTGACGGCGACCTCGCGGCCGAGCAGCTCGTCACGGGCACGCCAGACGTCCCCCATACCGCCCGAGGCGATGCGGGAGAGCAGGAGGTAGCGGTTACTCAGCCGCATGACCCAGCACGTTATCGTCAATCACCGGGACAGCACCGCCTCCATCACGGCCTTCGCGATCGGAGCGGCCGTGTGGCCGCCTGTCGCCTCCGCGCCGACGTTGGCCGCGCCGGACTCGACGATGACCGCGAGCGCGATCTGCGGGTCGTTGGCCGGCGCGAAGGAGATGAACCAGGCGTGCGGGGGCTTGCCGTCGCTGGTCTCCGCGGTGCCTGTCTTGCCCGCCACCTGGACACCTGGGACCTGCGCCAGGTTGGCGGTGCCGTTGTTGACGACGCTGACCATCATCTCGCGCAGCTTGCCCGCCGTCTCGGAGCTGACCGCCTCCGACAGCTCCTCGGGCTTGGCCTCGTCGACCGAGTCACCCTTGGCGTCGCTGATCTTGTTGACCAGGAACGGCTTCATCACCTTGCCGTCGTTGGCGATGCCCGCGGCGATCATGGCCATCTGCAGCGGCGTCATCCGGTTGCTGCGCTGGCCGATGGAGGCCATGGCGAGCGCCGCCTTGTCCTCCTCGGGCCCGAAGTCGCTGTTGGTCACCGACATCGGGACGGAGATCGGCTGGCCCATGCCGAACTTCTCGGTCTGCTCCCGCATCTTGTCGTAGCCGAGGTCCATGCCGATCTTGCCGAACGGCGTGTTGCAGGACTTCTCCAGCGCGAACACCAGCGGCACCTGCCCGGCGCCGCAGGCCGCGCCGCCGTAGTTGGGCAGGCTGATGGTGGTGCCGGGCAGCGGGAGGCGCTGTGGCGCGGGGACGACCGTCTGCGGGCCACGGCTGGAGTCGTCCTCCAGGTACGCGGCGGCTGTCACGACCTTGAACGTGGAGCCGGGCGGGTAGGTCTGGGCGATAGTCCGGTTCAGCAGCGGCTGCCCGTCGGCCTTGGCCAGCTCGTCGTACCGGGGGAACACCTTGCCCTTGTCGGTGCCTGACAGCTCGGCCGGGTCGTACGTCGGCAGCGACACCATCGCCAGGATGCCGCCCGTCTTGGGGTTCAGTGCGACGAGCGCGCCGCGCTTGCCGCTCTGGCGCAGCGCGTCGTAGGCCGCCTTCTGCGCCTTGGGGTTGATGGTCAGGTCGACGTTGGCGCCCTTGGTGGGCTCGCCGGTGAACAGGTCGATGCTCCGCCTCAGCAGCAGGTCGGGGCTGGACCCGTCGAGCAGCGCGTTCTCCGACCGCTCGATGGCGGACTCGCTCTCCGGCGAGAAGAAGCCGGTGACGTGCGCGTACAGCTTGCCGTCGGAGTACTCCCTGATGAACCTGAACTGCTTGTCCTTGGTCTCCACCGACTGCGCGAGGATCGCCTTGCCGCTCGCGGTGATCCGGCCGCGCTCCACGGCATAGCGCTCGTAGAAGTTACGCCTGTTGCGCGCGTCGGAACTCAGCTCGTCCGCTTTGTAGGCCTGAACGTAGTTCACGTTGATCATGAGGAGCGCGAACATGGCCAGGCAGGCCACGGCCGCGCGCTTCAGAGTGCCGTTCATCGCTGGAACACCTGCGTCATTCCCTCGTTCTGGATCGCCTGGGGCGGAGGCCGCCTGGCCGCATCGGACATGCGTACCAAAAGGGCGATAAGTACCCAGTTAGCCAGCAACGCCGAGCCGCCCTGGGACATGAACGGGGTGACCAGGCCGGTCAGCGGGATGAGGTTCGTCACGCCGCCGACGATGATGAACACCTGCCAGGCCAGGATGAACGACAGGCCGCCCGCCAGCAGTTTGGTGTACGGCTCGCGCGCCGCGATCGCGGTGCGCAGCCCCCGCTCCACGATCAGCGCGTACACCATGAGCAGCGCCATCAGGCCGGTCAGGCCGAGCTCCTCGCCGGTGGCGGCGAAGATGAAGTCGGAGAACGACAGCGGGATGAGAACGGGGTGGCCCTGGCCCAGCCCCGTGCCGAGGATGCCGCCCGCGCCCATGGCGAACATGCCCTGCATGAGCTGGGCGCTGCCGCCGAGCTCGCGGTCGAAGAACTTCTGGTTGCCGGGGTCGAGCCAGACCTCGATGCGGGCGTGCACGTGGTCGAAGATCTGGCTGGCGACGAACGCGCCGCCGACGAACAGCAGGATGCCGATCAGCACCCAGGACGTGCGCTGGGTGGCGACATAAAGCATCACGATGAACGTGCCGAACAGCAGCAGCGAGGAGCCGAGGTCCTTCTGCAGCACGAGCACGCCCAGGCTGACCGCCCAGGTGATGAGCACCGGGCCGAGGTCGCGGGCGCGGGGCAGGTCGATGAAGAGCAGCCGGCGCCCGGCCAGAGCCAGCACGTCGCGCTTGGCCACGAGGTAGCCGGCGAAGAAGACGACGAGCGCGACTTTGGCCAGCTCCGCGGGCTGGATGCTGGCGGCGCCGAAGCCGATCCAGATCCTGGCGCCGTTGACGCTCTTGCCCAGCCCGGGGATCAGCGGCGAGATCAGCAGGAACAGCCCGGCGAAGCCCGCGGTGTACGTCAGCCGCTGGAGCACGCGGTGGTCGCGCAGCACGATCAGCGTGATGGCGAACAGAACCACGCCCGCGCCGGTCATGATGAGCTGGTTGGTGGCGGAGGCGCCGCCGGCGCCCGCGACCTCGAGCCGGTAGATCATCACCAGGCCGATGCCGTTGACCAGCGTGACCAGGGGAAGCAGGAGAGGGTCGGCCCACGGCGCGAACTTGGCCAGCACCAGGTACGCGGCCAGCATGAACCCGCCCAGGCCCAGGCCGTAGGTCAGCATGCCCGAGGGGATCTTGCCGTCGACGGCGAGCCCGACGTTGGCGTAGGCGATCATGACGATCAGGATCGCGAACCCGAGCATGACCAACTGGGCCATGCGCCGTTTGGCGGGCATGGCGACGGAGGGGGCTGCCAGGTCACTCATCTACTGCGGCTTCGCCTTCGTCGCGGTGGGATCCGGCGACGCGGTCGTCGTGGGAGTGTCCTTCTGTTCCGTCGAGAACTTCAAGCTGTTGATCCTCGTCATGCCTTCGGCGACGTTGGTGACCGGAATGCCGTCCTTGATCAGCGCCTGGTCGGGGGGCGAGAGTTTGGACAGCGCCTTGCCGGTGCTCTGCACGACCGAGAAGAACCGGATGGGCCCGACCTCCTGCTGGATCCCCTGGAAGACGACGACCTCGTCGCCCCTCGCCCCGACGTAGAACTGCTCCTGGGTCCACTGCCAGCCGAAGTAGCAGCCGGCGCCGATCGCGACGACGGCCACGCCGAAGACGGAGACCAGCACGGGCCAGGCCCGGCGACGCTTGGCCGGCCGCCGGGGCGCCTCCGGCTCCGGCTCGTCGTAGTCGTCGTCGACGGCCATCACCGGCTGGGGCGCGGTCACCGCGCTCGCCCGTCCCGGCGAGGTGTCGGGCGAGTCGACCCGCAGGCGGTTCATCCCCGCCGCGCCGACGACGGCGGCCTCGGTGGGCAACTGCTGCCCCTCCGTCAACTCCACCACGTCGGCGAGCACGCAGGTGATGTTGTCGGGCCCGCCGCCCCTGTTGGCCAGGTCGATGAGCTGGCGGACGACCTCCTCCGGGTCGTCGATGTTGGTGAGCGTGGCGTGCAGCGTCTCCGCGCTCACCACGCCCGACAGGCCGTCGGAGCACAGCAGGTAGCGGTCGCCCACCTGCGCCTCGCGCAGGCTGAGATCGGGATCGACCTCACCGCTGCCGTCGAGCGCCCGCAGCAGGATCGACCGCTGCGGGTGGGTGGCCGCCTCCTCGGGGGTGATGCGCCCGTCGTCGACCAGCTGCTGAACCAGCGTGTGGTCGTGGGTGATCTGGTACAGCTCCCCGCGTCTGAGCAGGTAGGCGCGCGAGTCGCCGACGTGCACCAGAGCGACCTGGGTGCCGTGCCAGAGCATGGCGGTGAGTGTCGTGCCCATGCCTTTGAGGCTGGGATCCCGCCCCACCATCTCGTGCAGCTTGCGGTTGGCGTCGCGTACCGCTGCCTCGATGGCGTTGAGCAGGTCACCCCCCGGCTGGGCCTCTTCCAGAGAGGCCATTGCGGCGATGGCGACGGAGCTCGCCACCTCGCCGTGTGCGTGCCCGCCCATGCCGTCGGCGACGGCAAGCAGGCGGCCGCTAGCGTACGCCGAGTCCTCGTTCCCTTCGCGGAGGAGGCCGACGTCCGAGCGGGCGGCGTAGTGGAGTGCGATGGTCATTTGCGCAATTCAATGACTGTCTTGCCGACGCGGATCGGAACACCGAGCGGCACCGGGGTCGGGCGGGTGACTTTCGAGCGGTCAAGATACGTGCCGTTGGTCGAGCCGAGATCTTCCACGATCCACTGACCGTCCTGAGGGAAGAGCCGGGCATGCTGGCTGGAAGCGTAGTCATCGCTGACTACCAGCGTGGCGTTGTTCGCCCGGCCAATGGTGATGGGCGTCTCCGTGAGGTTAATGGTGGTGCCCTGCAGCGGGCCACCTGTCACAACGAGCTGGCGTGGCTCGCCCTTCTTGCTCTTGGGCTTGGCCACCGGTTTGGCGGGTTTCGCGCTCTTTCGCGGACCCGCCGGAGCCGTACGTGATCCGAACAAGTCTGTCCGGATCACGCCGACTGCGGCAATGACGAAGAACCACAGCACCGCCAGGAAGGCGAGCCGGATCAGCAGCAGCGTGAGCTCGGACATGGACCGCTTGTCTACCCCTAATCGCGCCGGAACACCAGAGTCGTACGCCCCAGAGTCACTCGCGTGCCGTTCTGGAGCTCGATCCTGCGTACCGGCTGGCCGTTGACGAAGGTGCCGTTCGTCGACCCTAGATCGACGAGAGCCACCTGGTGACCCTCGACGCGCAGCTCCGCGTGGTGCCGCGAGACGCCGGGGTCGACGAGACGAAGATCGCAGTCGGTGCCCCTGCCGAGCAACGTCACCGGAGTGGTGAGCTCGTAGGAGCGGTCGCCCTGCGGGTCGTCCTGAGTGGATACGAGCAGCCTGGGCCGCCCGTTGAACGCGTTGGGACGTGACGGGGGCAGGTCGCTCGCCGGCTGGCGGATCTCGTCCTGCTCGACCGTCGCGCCGCGGATGACGCCCGACCGGATGCGGAACAAGCCCACAGCCAGGTCTGCGGCGGTCTCGAAGCGGACCCGGACCGGTCCCACGAAGGAGTAGCCCTGTTCCTTGGCGTACTCCCTGGCGAGGTTGGCCAGCTCATGGCTGATGCTGTCGGTGTAGACCTCAAGCCGTTCGCTGTCGGTCGTGGACAGTTCAACCACGAAGTCGTTGGGCACGAGCGTTCGACCCTGGGCGACGATCGCCGCACGCTCGTCCATCTCCCGCTGAACCGCGCTGGCGACCTCGACCGGTTGAAGGTCAGATTTGAACGCCCGCGCAAAGGCCCCCTCAACCAAGCCTTCGAGCCTTCGCTCGAAGCGCTGAAGGACTCCCACCGGGTACCTCCCTTCCTCCGTGCATATGATCGCGGCCCCAGGCAGGCTGGACGCCTGGTTTCCGCTCTACCACGCGGCGGCGATTCCGGCGCTCGTCGGCGTCGCGCCCAGCTCCTCCGCTCCCGTGTCTTATGCGATCGTATCCGGGTTCAGTAGCACCGGCTGTTCCGTGCTACTGTTTCTCAGCACCCACAAGGGCGGGTGGCGGAACGGCAGACGCGCACGGTTCAGGTCCGTGTGTCCGAAAGGACGTGAGGGTTCAAATCCCTCCTCGCCCACTTCGGGTCACCGATGAAATCGGCAGACCCACACTGACGAACGAAGGCCTCGGTTCGCAAGAGCCGGGGCTCCTTTCTTTCTTACAGCCTAAGTGGTGCGGCTGCCCTCTCCGCGGGGAGGACGATAGACGCCTCCGCTTGCAGATCACTTGCGGCTGCCTTGTGTGATTTAGCTCACATTGCGGTGTTTTACGGAAGCTGAGTCACCGTCCCCGCCGCCGTCCTCCCGGCCGGGCGCGCATACACAGGCGGTGGCTGAGGTGATGTGGTTGGTCGCCGGGCACGACACTTGGCGACGATTCTCTCGCGAGGCGACGAGGGAAGGCAGGGTCCGTCCGAGCAAGCTGCGTTCATCGCTCATGACGGAGGAGTCTTCATGTCGCTGGACGAAGGACATTGGCGGGATCGGCTCGCCCACCTGACAGCCGAGCACGGCGTGCCCGGGGCCGCGCTGGCGGTTCATCACCGCGGCGGACAGGTTTCTGTCGCGGCGGGTGTCCTCAACCTGGACACGGAGGTGAACGCGACCGGCGACTCGGTCTTCCAACTCGGCTCGGTGGGCAAGGCGTACACGGCGGCGCTCGTCGTCCGGCTGTTTGAGCAGGGGCTGCTCGACCTCGACGCGCCCGTGCTGTCCTACCTGCCGGGCTTCCGGGTGGCCGACGCCGAGGTGACGAAGACCGTGACGTTGCGCCATCTACTGAGCCACACCTCGGGCATCGACGGCGATCACTTCCTGGACACCGGCAGAGCGGACGACGCCCTGGAACGGTACGTGGAATCATGCGCAGCACTGCGGCAGGCGCATCCCCTGGGCGCGGTCATGTCGTACTGCAACAGCGGGTACGCGATCGCCGGCCGGGTCGTGGAAAGGGTCACAGGTGACGCGTTCGACGTCGCCGTGCGGCGGCACCTGCTTGATCCGTTGGGCGTGGAGCGCACCGTGAGCCTGCCGGAGGAGGTACTGCGCCACCGGGCCGCGTACGGGCACGTCCCCGGCCCCGACGGTGCCGCGACCTTGGCGCCGCGCTGGGAACACCGGCGCTCGATGGCGCCCGCGGGCGGGCTCGCGGCCAGCGCGCCGGATGTCGTGGCCTTCGCCCGGATGCTGGCGGCCGACGGCGTGTCGCCGCTGTCCGGCGAGCGGATCCTGACCGCCGAGGGCGCCCGACTCATGCGCACCCCGCAGGTGGCCGTGCCCGACACCTCGCTGGCCGAGCACTGGGGCCTGGGGCTGATGCTCGCCGGCTGGGACGGCCTGGCCGTTGCCGGGCACGACGGCAGCACCGTCGGACAGGGGGCCATGATGCGGTTCGCGCCGGACGCCGACCTCGCCGTCGCCCTCGTGGCCAACGGAGGCGACTTCGGCAGGGTCGGCGACGCCCTGTTCGCCGAGCTCTTCTCCGCCCTGGCCGGGATCACGGTCCCGGCCGGGCCGGCTCCGTCGGGCGGAGCGCTGCCCGCCGGCGCCCAGCAGTGGATCGGCAGGTACGACAGCGTCAACGTCAGCATGACGGTCGAGCCCGGTGATGAGCACGAGCTGGCCCTTACCCTGACCCTGGGCAGCCTGGCAGCCGAGCACCTGGGCGGAACGACGTTCACCGGGCCGCTGTCGCACTCCGCGGGGGACGTCTACGTCGCCAGGCACCTGGGGGCGGGCGACTGGCAGGCAGTGGTCTTCCTGGAGCTCGCCGACGGGAGCCGCTACCTGCACTGCAACGGCCGCGCGCTGCGCAGGATCGAGAGCTGATATGCGGGCCGAACCGGTCGCCGAACTCGTCGAGCTGTTCGACCGGGTCGGTGCCGACGTCGCGATGTACGCGCTGGACCTGGCCACGGGGGAAGGATTCGGCGCGAACGCCGACCGCCGGGTGGTCACCGCCTCCGTGTTCAAGGTTCCGATCATGCTCGTGTACGCCGAGGAGGTCGCGCGCGGGCGACTGGACCCGGCCGAACGTGTCGTGGTCACCGAGGAAGCACGCGTTCCCGGCCCCACCGGGCTGTCGGTGTTCACCGATCCGGTGGAGCTTTCGCTGCGCGATCTCGCCCTGCAGATGATGACGGTCAGCGACAACACCTCGACCGACGTCCTGCTGGCGCGGATCGGTGGGGTCGCACGCGTGCAGGAGGCGATCGAGACCATCGGACTGCGGGAGACGATCATCCCGTGCGGGGCCCGCGGGATCGTGGAGTCACTGATGAGCGAGCTCGGCCCGGCGCTGGAGGCCGCGGGCGGCGATCTGGCCGCTGTGCCCGCCGAGGTGGTCGACGGGCTGACGGCGCTGGATCCGGCCAGGACCTGCAGCAGCACCGCATTGGAGGTCGTCACGTTGCTGGCCGGGATCTGGGCCGATCACGCGGCCGCACCCGACGCTTGCGCCGAGGTGCGGCGCGTGATGGGCCTTCAGGTCTGGCCGCACCGCATCGCCTCGGGGTTTCCCGACGGATACGAGTGGGCAGGCAAGACGGGCACCCTGCCCGCCGTACGCAACGAAGCCGGAGTCGTCACCCTGCCGGACGGCGGCGACGCGGCCGTGGCGATCTTCACCAGGGCCCGCGACCACCGGGAGAACAGGCCCGACATCGACCGCGCGATGGGCGTGGCAGCCCGGAGGGCCACGGAGTGGCTCATCTCAGGGCGCTAGTAGGTCCGCCGCGAGGGCAGCGGCGGCGGTCCCAGCCGCCGTATCGCGGCGATCCGCTCCTCGGCCATGTGTTCGGCGACCGCCTCCGGCGGCAGATCATCTCCAGATGAGCGCTGCCAGATCGTTGCCAGTGTCCTGGCGATGCCGCGGACCCGCCGCTCCGCCGCCGGCGCGTCGTGACCGAGCATCTCCTCGGCCAGGAAGATGATCCCGCCGGCGTTGGCGCAGTAGTCGGGCGCGTAGAGCACGCCACGGCGGTGCAGCTCCACGCCGTGGCGCGGCTCGGCCAGGACGTTGTTGGCGGCACCGGCCACCACCGCGGCGTCCAAGGTCTCCAGGCTGCGATCGTCGATCACCCCTCCCAGCGCGCACGGTGCGAAGACGTCGCAGGGAACGGCCGCGATCCGGTCGGGCTCGGCCACGCTGGCGCCCAGTTCCCCGGCGAGCGCCTCGGCGGCGTCCATGCGCACGTCGCTGAGGACGAGCTCGACTCCGTCACGGGCCAGCAGGCCGGCCAGGGCGGCGCCGACATGACCGACTCCCTGCACGGCGACCTTGCGACCGGCCATATCGGAGCTGCCGTGCAAGCGGAGCATCGCTGCGCCGATGGCGGCGTGGACGCCGTGGGCGGTGAAGGGGGAGGGGTCGGCGCCGACGCACGACACATGGTCGGCCTCAAGGGCGATCACGCGCAGGTCGTCCTGGGTCGTGCCGCTGTCGACGCCGGGGATGTAGCGGCCGCCGAGCGTCTGGACGTACCGGCCCATCGTGCGGAACAGCGCCTCGGTCTTGTCGCACGACGGGTCCGCGATGATCACACTCTTGCCTCCTCCGAGATTGAGCCCGGCAAGCGACGCCTTGTAGGTCATGGCCTTGGCCAGCCGCAAAGCGTCCCGCACGGCCTCCTCGTCCGAGGCGTAGGGCAGCATGCGCACTCCCCCGAGCGCCGGCCCGAGCGTGGTGTCGTGAACGGCGATGACGGCGCGCAGCCCGCTGTCGCGGTGGTTGCAGAACATGACCAGCTCGTGCCCGCCGTCGCCGATGAGGTCGAACACGTTCACACCCCCGGCGCGAGGAAGTAGGTGACGCGACGGCGGATCAGGTCGCGGTCGAAACTCAGGAAGTCCGCCCACTCGGCCGAGAGCGTACGGCCGTCGCGGGACACTCCCGCGAATCTGCCGCGCACCGCCACCTCATCGCCTTCGCACACGAGGGCGTCGACCATGTGCCTCCCGTGCTCGATGATCCGTACGTTCTCGTAGAAGTGCCGCAGCTCGGCCGCGCCTTCGATCGGCGCGTAGCCGCCACGCCGGTAGATCACCCGGGGATGGAACATCGACAGCAGGCGGTCGTTGTCGCCCGCGTCCACGGCCTCGTAGTAGGCGAGGGCCAGGTCACGCTTGGTCATGACGGTGAGTCTTCGCGGGCGGCCGGAGGCCGCGCATCGTGCGCGCCCACGAACGGGTCGCGTGAGCTTCGTGCCGGTGAGACAGGAACCGCCTGCCTCGTGCCGTACAGGCTGGCCGTGGAGGTGAGGCCGGTGACAGTACTGGAGCACGAGCAGGTCGTGGTCCGTACGGGAGCACGGTCGGGTAGGACGATCGTCGTGGCGGTGCATTCGACCGCACTCGGATCGGCCGCCGGGGGATGCAGACTCTGGCGCTACCCGGACTGGCGCGATGCCCTGGACGACGCTCTGCGGCTCTCGCAGGCGATGACGTGGAAGGCCGCTCTGGCCGGGCTCGATCTCGGAGGCGGGAAGTCCGTGATCGCCCTGCGGGAGGGCGAGGAGCTCACGCCCGCCGCCCGGCGAGCGGTCTTCCTGGATCTCGGCGACGTCGTGGAGTCCCTCGGAGGTCTGTATCGCACGGGCGAGGACGTCGGGACCTCAGCCGAGGACATGCTCGTGGTCAGGGAACGCACGCCCCACGTCTTCTGTCTCCCCGCCTCTCACGGAGGGAGCGGGGAGCCGTCGGAGCCCACGGCCGCAGGGGCGCACGCCGCGATCCGAGTGACGCTGGAACGGCTGCACGGCACGCCCGATCCCGCGGGCCGCCGCATCGTGATCCTGGGCCTCGGTCAGGTGGGCGGCAGGCTCGCTCAGCGGCTCGCCGCCGAAGGGGCCCGCCTCGTCGTCACCGACGTCGACCCCGCCAAGCGTGAGGTGGCGGCCGAACTCGGCGCGCACTGGGCCGAGCCGGGTGAGGCCGTGCTGGCCACCGAGGCCGACCTCCTGGTGCCGTGCGCTGTGGGCGCCTGTGTCACCGAGGACAATGTCGCGACGCTCGGGTGCGCGGCCATTGCCGGCCCCGCCAACAACCAGCTCGCGAACGAGGACGTGGCCGACCGGCTCGCCGCGCGTGGCATCGTGTGGGCCCCGGACTTCCTGGTCGGCGCGGGTGGTGTCATCCACGCGGCGATGGCGGACCTGATGGGCCGTTCGAGCGAGGAGGTGCTGGAGCGGGTCGCCGGCATTGGGCAGACGCTGCGCTCGGTCTATGCCGTGGCCGACGCGCACGGCCTCACCCCGCTGGCCGCAGCCAGACTGACTGCCCAGGAGCGTGTGGACAAAGCGCGATCCGCCCAGAACGTCGAGGTGACCTCGTGACCGCTTTCCACCCGCTGCCGACCTTCAGCGAGCCAGAACTCGCTCCTGACGGAAGCACGGTTGCCTATGTCGTCACCGTCGCCGACCGGGAAACCGACGGATACCGCAAGACCGTCTGGCTGTGCGACGTCGACACCGGCGCGCGGCGGCAGCTCACGAGTGGCCCTGACGACACCGCCCCCCGCTGGTCGTCCGACGGAGCCCGGCTGGCGTACCTCCGCGCGGGGCAGCTCCACGTCATGCCTGCCGAGGGGGGCCCCAGCGAGCGGCTCACCGCCTTCACCCACGACGTCAGCGCGCCGGTCTGGTCACCTGACGGCCGCTGGCTGGCCGTCGTGGTCGAGGCGGACGACGAACCGGCCGACCCATGGGCGCCGGTCGTGGTCGACAGACTCGACCACCGGGACGGGACGCGGCGGCGGCACCTGTTCCTGATCCCCAGCGCGGGAGGCTCGGCTCGCCAGCTCACCGCGGGCGACTTCTGCGTATGTGCCTGGGTGTGGTCGCCCGACGGGGCCGTGCTGGCCTACTCGGCCTCAGTCGGGCCCCGCCGTGATCTGGAGATCGCCTCGCAGATCTTCGTCGTGCCCGCGGAGGGCGGCCGTGCGACCGCCGTCACGCCGCCGGATCTGGCCTTGGAAGTCGCCGACTGGAGCGCGGACGGCACGACGCTGCTGGCCACGGGCCAGGACGGCGCCGGCGTCGGGCACACCCACCTGTACGCCGTCCCGGTCACGCCGGGCGAGCCGTACTGTGGCGGCGGCGAGCCATACCGGGTTGCGGCCATCGACCGTAACGTCATGCGCGGCAAAACCGCCTACCCGGGGGCGATCCCCCGCTTCATCGGGGCAGGGCGGGTCGTCTTCTGCGCCCGCGACCGGGGCGCCACGCATGCCTATGCCAGCGATCTCGACGGCGAGCCGGGCAAGGTCATCGGCGGTGCGAGGGTGGTGACGGGCCTGTCGCACGCCCGCGGGCGCCTGGCCTTCGTGACCGCGTCCGGGTTGTGTGTGAGCGACGAGGACGGCGAGCGGACGCTCGTCGCGGTGTCCCCGGAGGCGGAGCCGTACGAGCCGGTCGAGCGGACATTCACCGCCCCCGACGGCACCGAGATCCACGGCTGGATCATCCGTAAGGAAGGGCAGAGCGGGCCCGGGCCGCTGCTCCTGGACATTCACGGTGGCCCGCACAACGCGTGGGGGCCTGCTGCGGATGTCACACGTCCCTACCAGCAGGCGCTGGCAGCGGCCGGCTGGACGGTGCTCCTGCTCAACTCCCGCGGCTCCGACGGCTACGGCGAACGCTTCTACCGCGCGCTGGACGGGTGCTGGGGGATCGCCGACGAGCAGGACTTCCACTGCGCCCTCGACGTGCTCGTCGAGGAAGGCGTCGCCGATCCCGAACGGCTCGTCGTGCACGGCTACAGCTACGGCGGTTACCTGGCATGCTGGCTCACGGCCCGATCGGACCGCTTCGCCGCCGCCATAGCCGGCGGCACGCTGGTCGATCTGACCAGCCAGAGCGGCACGTCCAGCGAGGCGCTGCTGGACCGCGTCGAGTTCGGCGGGCCGTTCCACGCCTTGCGTGAGCACTACGCCGTGATCTCGCCCCTGTCGGCGGTGGAGCATGTCAGCACGCCGACGCTCCTCCTGCACGGCGAGGACGACACGGTCTGCCCGGTCGGCCAGGCCGAGCAGTGGTTCGCAGCCCTGCGGGAGCGGGAACAGGTCGTCGAGTTCGTCCGCTATCCGGGCGGCTCGCATCTCCTTCTCCACGAGGGCCGCCCTTCGCATCGCGCTGACTACTCCCGTCGCGTGGTGGACTGGTCCCAGCGCTTCACCGGCGTCTCACGTCGTCGCCGGCCGCTACCGGGGCTGGCCACGTATCTGGAGCATCTGGCGGTGCAGTACGGAGTGCCGGGAGTGAGCGTCGGCGTGCTCGACGGCGACGAGATCGCCACGTACGTCGCCGGAGTGGCGAATCTGGACACCGGGGTCGAGGTGACCGCGGACACCGTCTTCCAGATCGGCTCCAACACCAAGCTCCTCACCGCCGAGCTGATCATGCAACTCGTGGGCGAGGGCCGCGTCGAGCTCGACGCGCCGGTGACCCGGTACGTGCCCGAGTTCCGGTTGCGCCACGCCGACGCCTCGGCGGTCACCATCCGACACCTGCTGTGCCATCAGGGCGGATTCCTCGGCGACTTCCCGGGGCTCGGCGACCTCGGCTGGGGAGAGGACAACATCGCACGGTATGTGGCCCAGCTCGTCGAGGTCGTCCAGCTCCATCCCGTGGGCGAGCTGTGGTCCTATTCCAACAGCGGCATGGTCGTGCTCGGCCGGGTCATCGAGCGCCTCACCGGGCAGCCGTACGACCGGGCCGTCCGCGAGCGGATCGCCGAGCCCGCCGGGGCCGCCGGCATGCTCTTCCGCCCTGAAGAGATCATCAAGAGGCGGGTGGCCGTCGGACATCTGCCTGATCCGGTTACGGGACGTCTCCGCGTCGCTCCCGTCTACCTCGAACAGCCGTGGTGCGCTCCCGCCGGATCAATCACGGTATCGACCGCCGAGGACCTCCTGCGATTCGTCCGGCATCATCTCGGCAACGCCGAACGGTCTGAGCGGATGCGTGAGCGGCAGGTCGCCATCCCGCCGATGCAGGGAACCTACGGCTGGGGTCTGGGCTGGGCGCTGCGTGCGCTCACCGACGGCCGTCAGGTCATCGGCCACGGCGGCGCGACGGTCGGCCAGGTGTCGGCTCTGGACGCGGTGCCCGACGCCGGCGTGGCCGTGGTCGTCCTGACCAACGCCCCCGGCGGCGGCGCGCTCGGGCAGCGGGTGGTCGATCACGTGCTCTGGGAACTGACCGGCGCCGTTGTGGCCGATCCCGTGGACCGGCCGCGGCAGCCTCCGAGGCTCGACCTGGCGGCCTACGCGGGTCACTACGACGGCGTCCTGGCCACGCTGGGCGTGACGGCGGACGGCGACGGGCTCGTGGCCACGCTACGCACCGATCTGGCCGACGATCCGCCACCGCCACCGCAGAACCTGCGCCTGGCGCCGCTCAGCGCGCGGACTTTCGCCGTGGAGGGCGGCTCCCAGTACGTGCACTTTCTCGAACCGGACGAACACGGACGCCCGGCCTACGCCTCGGCCTTGGGCCGTATCTTCCCTAGGAGCCGGTGATGGTTCGAGTGCTCTCCGCCGCCGATGTCCAGCGCTCACTGTCCATGTCGCGCGCCATCGCCGTGATGCGGGAGGCGTTCCAGGACCACGCCCGCGGCCTGGCGCCCCCGCCGATGCGTCTGGACCACTACGCCGACGATGGCGAATTCCATATCAAGACGGGTGCCTTTCGCCGCTACTTCGCCGTCAAGGCCAACAGCGGCTTCTTCGCCAACCCGCCCGCCCTTCCCGCGATCCAGGGCGGAATCCTCCTCTTCGACCAACTGGATGGCCAGTTGCTCGCCGTCGTCCACTCGCCCACCGTGACCGCTCTGCGCACTGCGGCCACCAGCGCCCTGGCCGCACAGGCGCTCGCGCGGCCGGACAGTGACAGGCTGACCATCATCGGCACTGGTGTGCAGGCGTGGATGCATGCGAGGGCCATGCGTGAGGTCCTGCCCCTGACCCGGATCCAGATCTACGGCCGTGACCAGGACAAGGCGCGGCGTCTGGCGGCTCGCGTGCAGGCCGAGCTGGGTGTTCACACCACCGCCATCGACACCCCGGCCGAGGCCAGGGACAGCGACGTCGTGGCCACGTGCACGGCTGCGGGCGAACCCCTTCTCGGACCCGGCGACGTCACAGCAGGCGCCTTCATCGCCGCCGTGGGGGCGGACGGCCCGGTCAAGCGGGAACTCGACACCGCGCTGGTGGCCTCGGCCGCCGTGATCACCGACGTCACCGCACAGTGCCTCACCGCGGGAGAACTGCACCACGCCGTCGCCGCCGGGCTGATGACGGAGGCGCACGTACGCGGTGAACTCGGCGCCATCCTCCTGTCCCCGGAGCGCGGCCGGCGCTCACCCGGCGAGGTCGTGCTCTTCGACTCGACAGGCACCGGATTCCAGGACGCGGCCGCCGCGGCGGCCGTCTACCAGGACAGCGCTGACCCGGCCGATCGATTGGTGACCGCCGACTAGGCGGCCACACCCTTTGTCGTGCCCCCACACGAGGCGGGAGCACTGATCGATGGCGCAGACTGCCCCATCGAAGTTCCGCTGGTAGGAGGCGCTATGAGACACCATGCGGCGTTCTGTGGAGTCATGCTGTTGGTCGCGGCGTGTTCGGCGACCGGCGGTGGCCAGGCAGGAGAACAGACAACCGGCGGCGGCACGTTCACCATGGCCATCGCAGCCGATCCCGACAACCTTCACCCGCTGACCAGCTCGTCGGCCTACACATCCGCGGTCGGCCGTTTCCTCTACGACTCGCTCGTCCGCCTCAAGCCAGACGGGTCGATCGCGTCCGGCCTGGCCACCGCGTGGAAACAGGGCCGGAACAGCGTGACGTTCACACTCGCCCCGGGGATCAGCTGCGCCGGCGGGTCGCCCCTCAAGGCCTCCGACATCGCGGCGAACTTCGCCTTCGTCACCGACCCGCGCAACGGGTCCCCGCTGCTGGACGGAGACGTTCCAGCCGACCTGCGGGCCAGGGCCGACGACCAAGCCGGCGCCCTCACTCTCACGGTCGCCAAGCCGGACCCGTTCCTGCTGCGAAAGATCGCCGACGTCCTGGTGGTGTGCCCCGGCGGCCTCCGGAACCCCGGCGCGCTCAAACGCCAGGCCGACGGGACGGGGCTGTACCGGCTCACCGAGGCCGTCGCGGACGACCACTACACCATGGTGAAGCGGACGGACTATCGCTGGGGTCCCGGAGGAACGACCGCCGCAGAGCCCGGCCTGCCGGACAAGGTCGTGCTCAAGGTCGTGAAGAACGAGACGACGGCGGCGAGCCTGCTGCTGAGCGGGCAGATCAACGCCGCCACGGTCAGAGGCGCCGACCGGCGGCGGCTGGAGGCGGGAGGGCTGTTCACCCGCCAGACACGCACCGTGCTCGGCGAGATGTTCTTCAATCAGGCGGACGGGCGTCCAGTCGCGGACGAGAGAGTGAGGCGCGCCCTGGTCATGGCTCTGGATCTGCCGGAGCTGGCCAAGGCGCTGACCGGCGGCGCCGGTCTGCCCTCCCGCAGCCTGATCGCGGTGGATCCCAAGGCCTGCTCGGGCGACAGCGTCACCGGGAATCTGCCCGCTCATGACCCCCGGGAGGCTGAAGCGCTCCTGGAGGCGGCGGGCTGGGGCAAGAACGGCCGTCCGCTCAAGCTCACCCTCGCCTACACCTCCGAACTCGGTCCCAGGGCCGCCTCCATGGCAGAGCTGATGGCGCAACGGCTGCGGCCGTTCGGGATCGAGCTCGTGGTGAAGCAGGCTGTTCGCGGAGAGTTCGCACAGATCGTTTTCGGCACTGGCCAATGGGACGTCACCCTGCTCCCGCTGGGAGTGTCGCTGCCCAGTGACCTGGTGCCGTACATGTCCGGCCCGACGCCGCCCAACGGCTCCAACTTCGCGCACATCGACAACGCCGACTACGACAGGCTCGTGAAGAAGGCCGCCAGCGCCGGCGCCGGCGCGTGCGATACGTGGCTGGCCGCGGAGAGCACGCTGGTCAAGCGGCTCGATGTCGTGCCGTTCGCCGATGACACCATCCCGATCTTCGCCAAGGGGGCGCGGTTCGACCTGATCCGCGGCGAGGTGTCGCCGCATTCCATCCGTATGACGAGCAGGTAGTGGCACGTGGCATCGGCACCGAACCCTTGGGCCAGATTCCTCCTCCGGAGGGTCATGCGCTTCATGATCTCCATGGCGATCCTCGTGTCCGCGTCGTCCGCGATGATCCACCTCGTGCCAGGCGACCCCGTACGGGCAGCGCTCGGCACGACCGCACCCGCGGAACTCGTCGAGGCGCGGCGGAGCGCCCTGGGCCTGGACCGCCCTCTGTGGGAGCAGACTCTCACCCACCTGAAGGGCTTGTTCACCGGTGACCTCGGCAGATCCATCGGCTCCGATCTTCCCGTTTCCACGATCATCGCCGAACGGCTGCCGGGGACGCTCACGCTGGCCCTGCCGGCCGCGGCGCTGGCCCTCGCCGTCGCGATCCCCCTCGGGCTGTCGATGGCGGTCCTCACGCACGGCGGACGCCGCCGCGCCGCCGAGATCGCCTTCACCGGCACCACCGGAGTATTCGCCGTGATCCCCGAGTTCCTGCTCGCCGTCGGACTCGTCTACGTCTTCGCGGTCACGCTCGGCTGGCTCCCCGTCGCCGGCCGTGACGGCCCCGACTCGTACGTGCTGCCGGTGCTCGCCCTCGCGCTCGGTCCCCTGGCCGGCCTGTCCCGCGTCGTCCGCGTGGAGGCCCTCTCAGTGCTGGACCAGGACTACATGCGTACGGCACGCGCCAAACGACTGCCCGCCCGCCTGCTCTATCTCCGCCACGCGCTGCCGAATGTGCTCACCTCCGCGCTGACCATCGCGGGCATGCTGGTCGCCGGCCTGATCGCCGGAACCGTGCTGGTGGAGACGGTGTTCGCCTGGCCGGGCCTGGGCGCCACCATCGTCCAGTCCATCCAGCAGAAGGACTACCCGCTCGTGCAGGGCGTCGTGCTGATCTACGGGAGCGCGGTGCTGGTGGCCAACCTCCTCGTCGACACCGCGCTCGGCCTGCTCTCCCCGAGTTCGACCGTCAAGGAGAGCTGACATGACAAGGCTGCGCGCCACGACGCTCAGCGTGACGGCGACGATCATCCTCGCCCTGCTCTTCGCCGCGGTCATCTTGGGCCCGCTCGTGTGGGGAGACGCCGCGGCACGCGTCGACATGGACACCGCCCTCCAGCGGGCGCACGGTGCGCACATGTTCGGGACCGACGACCTGGGCAGGGATGTGCTGGCCCGGGTCATGGTCGCCACCCGGCTGTCGGTCGGGCTGGCGCTGTCGGCGACGCTCATCAGCATCGTCGTGGGGCTGCTGGCCGGCGGTCTGCCGTCGGTGCTCGGGGCGCGTGCGGGGCGGGTGGTGACCGCCGGGATCGACCTGGCCCTGACATTCCCCGGGCTGCTGCTCGTGCTCGCGCTGGCCGTCGTCTTCGGCGCCAGCACCACGGGCGCCGTCCTGGCGATCGGGCTGGCGGGCGCCCCCTCGTTCGCGCGGCTCACCACGAACCTGGCCTCGATGGTCGCGGCGAAGGACTACGTCTCGGCCGCCCGCTTGTTCGGCGTCGGACGGACCCGCCTGCTCGTCCGTCATGTGCTGCCGAACATCTCCGAACCGCTCATCCTCAACGCCACCATCGGGGCTGGGCAGGCGCTGCTCGCCTTCGCCGGCCTGTCGTTCCTGGGAATCGGGGTGCAGCCACCGGCCTACGACTGGGGGAGACTCCTCGACGAGGGCCTGAACAACATCTACATCAACCCCGCCGCCGCGCTGGCCCCGGCAGGGGCGATCGTCTTCGCGGGCGTCGCCTTCACGTTGGCGGGCGAGGCGCTGGCGCAGGCGTTCGGCGTACGGCGCGGCGTCAGGCGCCTGCCGCCGTCGGCGGAGGCGCCACCTCCCGCCTCGGCTGAGGGCGCGCAGGACTCCGTCGTCAGTGTGGCGGACCTGACCCTCGACGTGCCCGGCGAGCACGGTCAGGTGACCACCGTGGTGGACGGCGTCAGTTTCGCCATCGGCGCCGGGGACCGCGTCGGCCTCGTCGGAGAGTCGGGCTCGGGCAAGAGCCTCACCGCGCTCGCGATCGCCGGCCTGGCCGGAACCGCGGTCAGGGTACGGGCGAGCCGCCTGGTGGTCGCCGGCACCGACCTGCTGACGACCTCGGGCCGTGAACGGCGGCTGCGGCTCGGGGCCTCCATCTCCATGGTCTTTCAGGACCCCATGACCTCGCTGAACCCGGCGCTGCGCGTCGGACGGCAACTCGCCGAGGTATCGCGGGTCCATCACGGGCTCTCCCGCGCCACCGCCCTCGGCCGTGCCGTGGATCGTCTTCGAGACGTCCGCATCCCGGCCGCCGAGCACCGCGTCCGCCAGTATGCCCACGAACTCTCCGGCGGCATGCGGCAACGCGTCATGATCGCCATGGGACTGATGGGCGAACCACGGCTCATCATCGCCGACGAACCCACGACCGCCCTCGACGTGAGCGTTCAGCGCCGCATCCTGCGGCTGCTCCGCGATCTGAGCGGCCGATCCGGCGCCGCGCTCCTGCTCATCTCCCACGACTTGGCCGTCGTCGAGAAGACCTGCGACCGGGTTCTGGTCATGTACTGCGGCACCCTCGTCGAGGACCTGTCCGCCAAGCGGCTCGCGACCGCCCCCAGGCACCCCTACACCCGAGCGCTCCTGGCCGTGGTGCCGAAGATGACGACCGACCGCGAGCTTCCCCTGGCCGCCATCCCCGGCCGGCAGCCATCTCCCGGGGAACGGCCGGCCGGATGTGCCTTCGCCGCACGCTGCGCCCGCGCCGATGAGCGTTGCACGACAGAACGCCCGCCCTTGATCCAGCAGGCGGACGACCACAGGGTGGCGTGCTGGCACCCGGAGCCCCCGGAGGAAGAACATGAGCACGCTTGAATTTCGCGGTGTGTCCGTACGCGTCGGCGAAGGCCGACGTGCCTTCACCGCGGTGAGCGAGGTCGACCTCGTGGTGCCGTCGGGAAAGGTGGTCGGGTTGGTCGGAGAGTCCGGCTCGGGGAAGTCCACCCTGGCGCGCGCGGCAGCCGGCCTCATCCCGGTCCACTCCGGCGACATCCGGGTGGACGCCGCCAGGCCCGGCTCGCTCGGAATCCAGCTCGTCTTCCAGGATCCCTACTCCTCCCTCGATCCCCGGATGACGGTCGGGGCCTCGATCGCCGAAGCCGTGCCCGGCAGAGCCGGGCGAGCGGCGGAGATCAGTCGGGTGCTGGAACTCGTGGACCTGGATCCGCGGATCGCCGATCTCCCGCCGGCTCAGCTGTCCGGCGGCCAGCGCCAGCGGGTGGCGCTGGCACGGGCGCTGGCGTCCCGGCCGCGCGTGCTCATCGCCGACGAGATCACCTCGGCCCTGGACGTGTCCGTCCAGGGCTCTGTGCTCAACACCGTACGAGCCGTGCAGCGCGACACGGCGCTGACCATGGTGTTCATCTCGCACGACCTCGCCGTCGTGCGGTACGTCAGCGACCTCGTCGCGGTGATGCACCTGGGGCGGATCGTCGAGTGCGCGCCCACGGACGACGTGCTCGAAAGGCCCAGACACCCCTACACCAGGATGTTGCTCGACTCGGCCCACAGGCTGGACGCCGACGATGAGGCCGCCCTCGATGCGGACATGCCGGACCCTCGGCACCCGCCCGCGGGGTGCCGATTCCACACACGATGCCCTTCGGGGCCGCTCATCGCGCCAGGGCGGATGCTCTGCGAAGTGGCCGATCCCCATGCCGGCGCGCAGGCACGCCCGCATCACGTGGCGTGCCACTACGCTGATTCACGGTGATTCGTGGTGCCGCGCGGTGACCTGCTCGACCCGCACATCGCCCGTCCTGCCGATCACGTGCATGTGGTCGAACTGGGCGACCGTGGTGTCCACATGCCGCGGCACAAGCCAGAGCAGGGCTCCCACCGCAGGAGCCGCACCCTCGCGTGCCTCGACGATGAGATGCTCCTGCGACGGCTGTCCGACGCGGAGCTCTGGATGGCCGAGGATCGCCGCGTGGGGGTGCCCCGCGTCGACTCCGATGGCCGTCAGGCCCGCGTCGAGCGTGATCAGATCCGTACGCGGCCGGCTCACCACCCGGGCGAGCACTCTGGCCGCGGGCGGGAAGGCATCCCCCAGCCGTTCGACCGTCCTCAGGTCGCTGTAGACCAGCGTGCCCGGCCCCAGGGTCAGACGCTCGGCCCAGCCGCAAGGCAGGGGGTGCGTCAGCACGGCCTGGAAGGTCGAGGTGCTGCCCGTCACCAGTTCCCGCACCGGGTGGCCGGCGGACTCGAGGGCCCGCGCGAGGGCGATGAGCTCGCGCATGCCCTCGGCCACCTGGTCGCCGAGCGCGTCGACGGGCAGGTCGGCGAGGTGGCCGTCGTAGGTGTGCAAGCCCCGGAGTTCGATGCCGCGCGAGGTGAGCGCCGCCACCACGTCGAGGGCCCGGGCGTGGTCGCGCACGGGCACCCCGGTGCGGCCCATCCCCGGGTCCACGTCGAGGAACGCGCCGAGCGGGCCGCCGGTCCACCCGTCCAGCGCCTCGATCGAGTCGACGAGGACCGATACTCGCGCTCGCGGGTGCGCGGCGGCCAGCTCGGCGGCCCGCGACCGGGCTGGGCCGAGCGCGGGGAAGGCCAGGAGCACGTCGGGCGCGCCCGTGGCCAAGGCGGCGGCCAGCTCGGCCGTGGTCGAGGCCTTGAGCCTGGTCAGGCCGCGCTCCAGCAGGCGGCTGATCGCCCATGCTGCGCGGGCCGTCTTCACGTGTGCCCGCCACTTGCCGGGCGAGCCCATGCGTGCGATGGCGTGGTCGATGTTGTGCTCGACCGTGGCCTGGTCCACCACCAATGCGGGCGTGCGGATCCTTGCCCACTCGTTCATGCCGGTACGAGCTTCGCGGTGAAGTGGCGCAGCGAGCGTGGCGCTTCTGCGATCCGGTATCCGCGGACGGATGCCGCACGGGCCGCGACGGCCCCGGCGCAATGGATCACGTGCTCCAGGTGGCTGCGGGTGTAGACCCGGCGGGGGAGGGCCAGCCGGAGCAGCTCGTGTGGCGCCGCCTCCTCCTCGCCGTCCTCGCCCGTCCTGCCGAAGCTCAGCGTGCCCACCTCGAAGCTGCGGACTCCGCCCTCCACGTACAGCTGGCATGCGAGAGCGTGCGCGGGGAACAGCGCGGGCGGGATGTGCGGGAGGACGCGCCGCGCATCCAGGTACACCGCGTGGCAGCCCGCCGGCCGCACGGAGGGGAGGCCGGCTGCTTCCAGCCCGTCGGCGAACCAGGCGGCGGTGTCGGCACGGTGGCGGAGATAGGCGGGGTCGGTGACCTCGATCAGACCTTGGGCCAGCGCCTCTAGATCGCGCCCGGCCAGTCCGCCGTACGTGGGGAAGCCCTCGGTCGCGATCAGCAGCTCACGGCACCGGGCCGCCAGCTCTTCAGCGCGCAGCGTGATGAACCCGCCGATGTTGGCGATGCCGTCCTTCTTCAAGCTGGCGACGCTGCCGTCGGCCAGGGCGAACATCTCTTCCGCGACTTGGCGGGGAGTGTGCCCGCCGTAGCCCGGCTCGCGCTGGGTGATCAGGTAGGCGTTCTCCGCGAAGCGCGCCGCGTCCAGGAAGAACGGCACGGCGTGGCGCTCGCAGATTTCGCGGACGGATCTGAGGTTCGCCATCGAGACAGGCTGCCCGCCGCCGGCGTTGTTGGTGACGGTCATGATGACGCAGCCCACCTCCACACCGCGCGCCAGCAGCGATTCGAGCGCCGCCACGTCGAGGTCTCCCTTGAAGGGCTCCTTGCTGTCGAGTTCGGCGGCCGCCGGGCTGGGCAGGTCCAGCGCCTGCCCGCCAGCCAGCTCGACGTTGGCGCGGGTGGTGTCGAAGTGCGTGTTGCTCACGCTGACCTGCCCTTGGCGCAGCAGGCTGGAGAACAGGATGCGCTCGGCCGCGCGTCCCTGGTGGGTCGGCAGCACGTGCGGATGACCGGTCAGGTCACGGACGACCTGCTCGAAACGGAAGAACGAGCGTGCGCCGGCGTAGGACTCGTCGCCCAGCATCACGGCCGCCCACTGCTGGGCGGACATCGCTCCGGTGCCGGAGTCGGTGAAGAGATCGATCGTCACCTGGTCGGCTCGCAGCCGGAAGAGGTTGTAATGAGCAGCCTGCAGTGCGGCGGACCGCTCCGCACGCGTGAGCATTGCCAGCGGCTCCACTACTTTGATCTTGAACGGCTCCACAGGGGCTCCCCTTTCCTGGCGGGTCGGCGCATCGCATCCGCGAGCGTAGGAAGCCGCCTGCCGGGTGACCTCGTGCCCGCCGACGAAGAATGGAGCGGGCACTGGTCCCAGGATCACGAACGCCGTTCATAGAGACGCAGGAACAGCATCGCCGCGAACCGCTGGTCCGGGTCGTCCAAGTCGATCCCGCCGACCTCGGCCAGCCTGCGGAGCCGGTACCTGAAGGTGTTGGGGTGGACGTGGACGACCGCAGAAGCGGAAGGCACGTCGCCGAAGCAGTCCAGCCATGCCCGAAGGGTGGGGACCAACCGGCCGCCATGCGCGGCGTCGTAGCCGAGCAACCGGTCGACCGGCCCATCCGGGCGATGCCCCCACGACGACATCACCTGCCACAACTCCGACAGCAGCACCTCGACGTAGACGTCGCCGATTCTCGCCACCGGCCCCAGCCGGGGATCGGCCTGGAGTAGACGCAGCACCCGGTCGGCATCCGCCCGGGAGGCCGTGAGGCTCGGCCCGCCGGGCGCCAGGGACCCGATGCCCACCACCCCTCGACCTCGCTCGCCGATCCGTTCCAGGAACTCGGTCGCGATCCGTTTCGCGCGGACAGTGCCGTCCTCACCGCGCGAGGGCGCGGGCACGACGCCGTACGCGACATCACCGACCAGCGCGTGAACCGCGTCGGGATGCGCGGCCGACAGGTGGACGGCGAACGCGTCGGCGGCACGGCGCCTGGCCGCCTCCCCGTCCGCGGGCTGACCGGCGTCCCATCGCGACGTCAGTGCGTACGCCATGACGACGGTCGGCCGGTCATGGAGCCTCAGCTGCTCGATGGCCGCCATCGCGCCCGGCCCGCCCTCCAGGGCCGCGGTCACCAGATCGGATCTCTGCCGCCGCTCGGCGTCGAGGCTCGCCCGGTGGCGCAGCAGGTGCACCGCCACCAGCTTCCCGACCTCGGCGAAGGCCCGCTCCCTGGCCGAGCTCAGCGGAGTACTGACGGTGGCCCAGATCGAGCCGAGGATCTCGTCTCCTGCCCGCACTGCGAGCGCGACCCGCGGCAACAGCCCGGGAATCCGGAGGTCGAAATGGAGGGGCCGATCACTGCGGTACAGCTCACTGAAGACCCCGTGCTCCTCCAGGAGGCGCAGATAGCGCTCGGGCATTCGCCTGCCGAGTATGGTTTCCACGCGGCTCTGGTCGGCCTCGTCCTGCCGGTTGGAGAAGGCGAGCACTCGGGAACCGCGGTCCTCTATCGTCACCGGCGCGTCGAGCAGGGCGCTCACCGCGTTGGCGACGGCGAACAGGTCTCCCGCTCGGACGCCGACCAGCTCGTCCTCTCCCGCCTGTGCCAGCAAAGCGCGCACCGAACCGGTGAGCTGCACCCACGACGCCCCACGGGTAAGGCTCAGCAAGGGCACCCCTGACTCCTCGGCTGCCGTCTGAACGTCCGCCGTGAGGGGGACGGGCGCGCGGAGGACCAACGCACAGACGTGGCTCTGCGCGAGACGGCGAAACAGGGCGAGGACCTCCCCCGGCTCCCTGACGCCGACGCCCAGGACCATGGTGCCGTCGGACAGCACCAGATCGTCGTGCGGGTCGAGGATGGCGACGCCGGTCACCTCGGGGGCCGCGCGGGGATCGCCCGCGATCAGGTCCACGAGCGTGACGCCGAGTTCGTCGAGCACCCGATCGAGCGAGATCTTCATCCCCATGGCTGCCTCCAATGCGCGGAGGCTATCCAGACCTGTTCGCCGTCGCGATCCAGCCAGCGGGATGACGGTGGTATAGCCAGCTGGAACCCTTCGTGCCGATCGACGAAGAGGACACCGGAAGGTTCGGAGCCCGGTACGAATCCCCGCGCCGACGGGCTGACCTAACGTCTCGCACGAGGACATCACCGAGATCCTTGGAGGGCACGTGCGCTGGTTGTTCCCCAGCAGGCCGGGACGGCCCATGTGATCGAGCAACTGATCGCGGTGGTGACGCGATGACGGTCCTGCAGCGGGTCACGCTACGCGAACTCCACGAGATGGCAGATCTGGAACAGGTCATCGCGCTCTTCGACCGCATCTGGCGGCCTCGGCCCGGCGGCGAGCCGATCACGCTGGAGATGCTGCGCGTGCTCACGCATACGGGCAACTACGTCGCCGGCGCCTACGAAGGCGGACGCCTGGTTGGCGCCTCGGTCGGCTTCTTGTCGGCTCCGATCGGCGACGCGCTCCACTCCCACGTCACCGGCGCTGAGCGGGGACGCGGTATCGGCCTCGCGCTCAAGCTGCATCAGCGCGAGTGGGCGCTGGAGCGCGGTCTGTCGCGGATCACGTGGACCTATGATCCGCTGGTCCGGCGCAACGCCCAATTCAATCTCGCCAAGCTCGGAGCGCGGCCGGAGGCGTATCTGCCCTCCTTCTACGGAGTCATGGCCGACGCCGTCAACGAAGGCGACGAATCCGACCGTCTGCTGACGGTGTGGCGGCTGACCGGGCCGGCGGCGCCGCCGCCGGAGGTTCCCGCGGACGTCGTCATCGGACTGGGCGAGCAGGACGGCTGGCCCGTACCCGGTCGGACCGACGCCGCGATGGTTCTCGTCGCGGTGCCGGCGGACATCGAGGGATTGCGACGACGCGATCCCGCCACCGCCCGGCGGTGGCGGCTGGCCGTGCGCGAGGTCGTCGGCGGGCTGCTGAACGACGGCGCGCGGGTGACCGGCTTTCACCACAGGAGCTGGTACGTGATCGAGAAGGAAGCACCATGAAGATCAACGGGATCGAGCAGCATGCGCAGCCGCGCACCCCCGATCTTCGCAGCAGCGCGTCATCGGTAGGACAGCCGTCGCAGCAGCACCTCGGCCGGGCCGCGGTGGCCCGCCCGACGCATCCACTCGGCCAGCAGGACCGAGGCCGCCCAGAGGGCGACGGCGATCCCGAAGGTGGCGGCGGAGCCCATGTCGTCCCGCAGGTCCAGGGTGAACGGGTAGAACAGGGCCAGCCACACCACCGACTGGAGCAGGTAGAACGTCAGCGACCGCTGGCCCAGCGCCGTGAGGGCCGTGGTGAGGGGGCCGTGGCCGCGTCCGAGCCTGATCGCGACGAGGCCGACGGCGGCGGCCATGCCGACGCCGCCGAGGTAGCCGGTCAGATCGTGCGCGACGGCGACCGCCCAGGCCACGGGCGTGGAGGAGGTCGTCCACGCGCCGGTCAGCAGCAGGGCCATGGGGAGCCTGCCGATGACGGACACCCCGACGAAGATCAGAGTGACGCGGCGCAGCAGCGCCGCGTGGCGCTCGGGGTCGTCCAGGATCCGGCGCCTGGAGGCCCAGACGCCCAGCAGCATGCCCGGCACCACCATGACGGTCGACACAGCCGTCTCCACCGGCCAGGACGGGATGCTGGCGACGAGATGGGCGACGAGGTCGGGCTCCATGTACTGCGCCATCGTGATGGAGGTGCCGCCGGCGGCGGCGGCCAGGGCCGTCACGCTCTGCCACGCGAGCAGGGCGGTCGCGGGGACGAGAGTCAGGGCGCTCGTCCACCACAGCACCGAGTCGCGGGCCCGGACGAGCGGCGCGAGCACGAGCAGCGTCAGCCCGTAGACCGCGACGACGTCGAACGGCACCAGCACCACCGTGTTCGCGAAGCCGATGACGATCAGCCAGAGACTCCTGCGGCGCAACAGCTTCCTGGTGGACGTCCAGTCGCCGCCCCGCGCGCGCTGGCGCTGGTACAGCTGTCCCAGCCCGTAGCCGAAGAGGAAGACGAACATGGGGCGGGCCTGGTTCTCGGCGAGCAGGGACCTGACGAACTCGGCGGCGGTGTTGAGCGCGGACGGGCCGAGATCCCAGTGGCTGACGAACGCGGGCGCGTGCGCCAGGGCGATCAGCAGCAGCATGAAGCCGCGTGCCAGGTCCGGCGCCAGCGATCGAGCGGTGGCGCTCGTGGGCGCCACGGTGGGGAGGGGGCTGGTCATGGCGCCAACGATGTCCGGCCGCGCTGACAGGCACCCGACAACGACCTGACACCCGCCACGCGAGGCCGTCAGGAGCCTGACGCTCCCACGCGGGCCTGCCGGTCCTCACGCGGGCTTGGCGGTCCCGCGCGAGGCCGTCACGACGAGCCGGTGGCTTCCGTCAGCCGGTTCAGCGCGGCGTCCCTCGGCAGCTCGGCCCCCCGGCGGTACGCCTCCCCGTACTCCGCGTCGCCGAGCCGCGCCCTGAGCTCGGCGACCAGGTCGCGCAGCTCCGGGTTGCCCTCGTCGAACACGCCGCGGATGACCTGGCTCATCCCGAGCGCGGTCGCCGCTCCGGCCGGATCGCCTTCCAGCAGGAGCAGCCCGGCCAGCAGCTCCGCGGCCCGCGCGCTGTCGCGCTTGGCGAACGTCGCGCCGACCGCCGCGGGCAGCAGCTCGCGCGCCCGCGCCGCCGCTCCGGCCGCGAGCAGGTTCGCCATCCTGGCCGGTGCGACCTGGCCCACGGACACCCCTTCCGGGAGCAGCTCGCGCGCCAGCGCCTCCAGCCGGTCGAGCGCCTGGTCGGCCCGCGCCGGTTCACCCGAGCGACGGTGCAGGGCGGCGACGCAGACCAGCAGCTCGATCTCCGCGTGCCGGCCCCGGTCCCGCGCGCGTCGCCGGGCCGCGTCGACGTCCCGCCAGGCGCCCTCCAGATCGCCGCTGCGCATCCGCTCGGCGGCGAGCCAGGTCCGGTGGTAGATCTCCTCCTCCAGGCCCAGCTCGGACGCGAGCGCGACGCCCCGCTCGGACGCGGCGATCGCCTCCCGGTGCTCGCCGCGGACGGAGTGGCTGCGCGCCACGTTCGTCAGCGTCATCGCCACCCCGTAGCGCTCGCCCGCCTCCTCGAACCCGCGCAGCGCCTTCCGCAGGGTGTCCGCGCCGCCCTCCCAGTCGCCGCGATCGGCGCGGATGAACGCCTCCATCAGGTACGCCATGGCCCGCGCCCACCCGTCGGGACGGCTCCGCGCCCGGCGCAGCTCGCCTTCGACCACGTCCTCGAAGCCGAAGAAGTGGGCCGTGAGCAGCATCACCGCCACCAGGAGCGGATAGCGCTCCATCGCCCCGGTGCGGACGCACTCGTCGAGCACCGAGCGGGCCAGCTCGCCGTCCGAGATCATCGATCCGCTGTTGTTGGCGAACAGGTGCAGCGCGGTGAAGGCGGCGCGGACGTGGTCGGGCAGCGCGTCGCCGAAGCGGAGCACGTCGGCCACGAAGGTGTCGGAGCGGGCGTCGAACCGGGTGTGCCAGTACAGGTACAACGGGCCCAGGAGCCGCCAGGCCGGATCGGCGTCGCCGCCGTCGATGGCGGTGCGCAGCGCGAACACCAGGTTGTCGTACTCGGCGTCGAACAGCGCCACGGATTCCAGCTGCCTGTCCGTGAGCAGCCGCGGCTCGTGCTCCTCGGCCAGCTCGGCGAAGTAGCGGACGAACCCGGCCGAGACGGTCTCCCGCTCACCGGCTCGCAGGAGCCTGTCGGCCGCGTACGCGCGCACGGTCTCCAGCATCCGGTATCGCGGATCGTCCTCGCCCACCCTCTCCACGAGGGACTTCTCGACCAGCGAGCCGAGCACGTAGATCGTGTCCTCGGCCGGCAGCGCCTCATCGGAGCACACCGCCTCCACGGCGGCGGCTCCGGCCCCCGCGGGGAACACCGACAACCGCCGCGCCAGCACCCGCTCCTGCTCCGTCAGCAGGTCCCAGCTCCACTCGACCACCGCGAGCAGCGTGCGCTGGCGCGGCATCGCGGACCTGTCGCCCGAGGTGAGCAACCGGAACCGGTCGTCCAGCCGGCGGGCGATCTGCTCGACGCTCATCGAGCGCAGCCTGGCGGCGGCCAGCTCCAGGGCGAGCGGCATGCCGTCCAGCCGGCGGCAGATGTCCACCACCGGGCCCGTGGTGGAGGCGTCGAGCGCGAAGCCGGGCCGTACCGCGGTGGCCCTGTCGACGAAGAGCCGCACCGCGGCCGAGACGGCGGCTTCCGGAATCTCGGCGGGCAGGTCGAGCGGGCCGAGCTGGCACAGCGCCTCCCCGGTGATCGCCAGCGGTTCCCTGCTGGTGGCGAGGATACGCAGGTCCGGCAGCCGGTCGAGCAGGTCATGGCCGAACTCCGCGACGGCCGCCACCAGGTGTTCGCAGTTGTCGAGCACCAGCACCGCCTGGCCGAGGTTGAGCAGCTCGGCCACCCAGTCGATCGGCTCCGGCCCGGGTGATCGCCCGTCGGAAGGCCGCAGGTTCGAGGAACTGAGCGCGCCGAGCACCGCGTCGGCCAGCCGATCCGGCGTGCTCACCCCCGCCAGGGGGACGAACCACACCCGGCCCCGCCGGTCGGCCCGGTGCCGGGTGACCGCCTCCACGGCCAGCCTGGTCTTGCCCGCGCCGCCGGGGCCGACGACGGTGACCAGCCGGGACCTGTCCATCAGCTCGGCGAGCAGCTTCAGCTCGTCGTCCCGGCCGACGAAGCTGGTCAGCCGCGCGGGGAG
The DNA here is from genome assembly GCF_040300065.1 of Nonomuraea sp. NPDC000554. NCBI lineage: Bacteria > Bacillati > Actinomycetota > Actinomycetes > Streptosporangiales > Streptosporangiaceae > Nonomuraea > Nonomuraea sp. NPDC000554. The sequence goes on from NZ_JBEPDC010000018.1 coordinate 93,150, forward strand.
GCGGCCGGGCGCGGGCTCCGATCGCGTCTGGGGGCTGCCGAGCTCGCCGCGCAGGACGGCGAGATGGGCCTCCCGCAACTCGGCCGAGGGGTCGACGCCGAGCTCCTCGTCCAACGCGGCACGGGTGCGCTCGTAGACGGCCAGCGCGTCTGACTGGCGTCCCGCCGCGTACAGCGCGCGCATCCGCAGGACGGCCAGCCGCTCGCGCAGCGGGTGCCGCGTGCCATCCGCCTCCAGGTCGGCCAGGACCTCGGCGTGCCGGCCCAGCCGCAGCTCCGCCTCGAAGCGGTCCTCGGTGGCGGCCACGCGCAGCTCGTCCAGCCGCGCGGCGGCGGCGACGGCGAACGGGACGTCCGGGAGATCGGCCAGCGCCGCGCCCCGCCACAGCCCGAGCGCCGCGCCGAGCACCGAGGACGCCTCCTCCGGCCGCCCGGCCGCCAGCTCCCGCCTGCCTCGCGCGGCCAGGTCCTCGAACCGGTGGGCGTCGACGTCCTCGGGGCGCACCGCGAGCCGGTAGCCCCCGGCGACGGACTCCAGTGCCCCGGCACCGCGCAGCGCCTTGCGCAGCCGGGACACCACCGCCTGCAGCGCGTTCGGGGCGTCCGCCGGCGGCCGCTCGCCCCACAGGCCGTCGATCAGCGAACCGGCGGGCACCGCGCTTCCCGCGTCGAGGGCGAGCCGGGCCAGCAGCATGCGCAGCCGCGCACCCCCGATCTCCATCGGCGCCCCGTCCGAGGCGTACGCCCGTACCGGTCCGAGCAACGCAATTCGCACCGCATCACCTTCTCAGAACCCGTGGCGGCGGGCCGTCGCGAAGCCGCCCGGTAGCGGATCGCTACCGGGCGGGCACCGCTCACGAGCGGGTTACGCGGCCTTCGCCCGGGTGTCGAGAAGCTCCCCGAGGAGGTCTGTGAGGCTCACCATGCCGATGACCGCGCCTCCCTGCCCCGTCACCAGCGCGAGGTGGGCGCGGGCCTCCTGGAGGGCCGTCACGGCCTCGGGGACCTGCGTGACGCAGGCCAGCCTCGGCACCGGCCTGGCCAGCTGGCCCGCCGTGGCCCCTGGCTGGAGCAGCGCGTCGCGGGCGTGCAGGACCCCCTTGATGTCGCCCGAGGCGCCGACGAGCAGCCTCAGATGGCCGCTGCGAGCCGCGGCGGCCCTGATCGCGGTGGAGTCAGCCGACGGCGGCACGGAGACGACCTGGGCGATCGGCACCATCAGCCGCTCGATGCCCTCGGCCTCCAGCCGCAGCGCCCTGGTCAGCAGGTCGTGCTCGTCCCTGTCGAGCAGGCCCATCCGTCCGGACTCGCCCACCAGCATGGCGAGCTGGCGTGGGGTCCTGGTGGTGGCCAGCTCGTCGCGCGGACGCACGCCGAACAGGCGCAGGATGAGGTTGGTCAGCCCGTTCAGCGCCGACAGCAGCGGGCGCATCAGCCAGGTGAAGCCGCGGAAGGGCAGCGTCAGCAGCATCGCGGCCCGCTCCGGATGGGTCAGCGCCCACGACTTGGGCGCCATCTCGCCGACCACCATGTGCAGGAACGTCACCAGCGCCAGCGCGATGGTCAGCGCGATCGGCATCCGCAGCGACTCCGGCACGCCGATGAGGGCGAAGACGGGCTCCAGGTACTCCTCGATCGCGGGCTCGGTGACCAGGCCCAGCCCCAGCGTGCAGAGCGTGATGCCGAGCTGGGCGCCTGCGAGCATCAGCGACAGCTGCCTGCCGCCGCCCACAGCCGACTTGGCGGCGATCCTGACGAGACGGTTGCCCCCCGACGCCATCTCCTCCAGACGGTGCCGTTTGGAGGACACGAAGGCGAACTCCGCGGCCACGAACAGGGCGTTGAAGGCCAGCAGCGCGAGGCTGAGCAGGATCAACGTCATCGGGCCACCTCCGCGTGCTGGGCCGGCGCCACCCGCACCCATTCGGGGACGCGCCGGTTGAGCGACAGCACGGTCAGCTCGGCCAGGTGCTCGTCGTCGTCCTCGGTGAACGGGTCGGTCTCCGGCTGGGTGGGCACGGTGATCGTGTCGCCCGGTTCCGGCATCCGTCCGAGCTTGGCCAGCACCAGGCCGGCCAGCGTGTCGTAGTCGTCGCTCTCCGGCAGCGCGACGCCGGTGGCGCGCTCGACCTCGTCCAGCCTGAGCGAGCCGGGAACCTCCCATACGCCGCCGGGCTGCTCCACGGCGCCCGCCGGCTCGGGGTCGTTCTCGTCGACCAGCTCGCCGACCAGCTCCTCCGCCAGGTCCTCGACGGTGACGACGCCCGCCAGGCCGCCGTACTCGTCCATGACGCAGGCGATGTCGTCGCCGGCGGTGCGCATCCGGTCGAGGACGCCGGGCAGCGGCACCGAGTCGGGCACCAGCACCGCGGGCCTGGTGATGTCGCGGACCAGGCCGCTGTCGCGTCCGGACGAGATCAGCTCACGCACGCCCGTCACGCCCACGACGTCGCCGTCGGCGCCCAGCACCGGGTAGCGCGAGTGCCCGCACTCGCGCATGGCCTCGACCAGGTCGGAGATCGACTGAGACTCGCGCAGGACGACCACGCGCGGGCGCGGGACCATGATCTCCTCGGCGGTGCGGTCGCCGAACTCCAGCGCCCGTTCCAGCAGCTCGGACAGGCGTGGCGGCAGCTCGCCCGCCTGGGTGGACTCGGCGATGATCCGCGAGAGCTCCTCGGGGGTCGCGCCGTGCTCCACCTCCTCGACGGGCTCGACGCCGACGAGCCTGAGCACGCCGGTGGCGGCCGAGTCGAACAGGCGGATCACCGGCCCCACGACGGCCAGGTAGACCAGCGTCGAGCGGGCCAGGAACTTGGCCACCGGCTCTGGCCTGGCGATGCCGAGGTTCTTGGGCGCGAGCTCGCCGAGGACCATCTGCACGGCCGTCGCGACGAAGATGCCGATGGCCACCGACAGCCCGGTGATCATCGCGTCCGGCAGGCCCAGGTCGGCCAGCCAGGGCTGTACGATCGCCGCGATCGCCGGTTCGGCCAGGAAGCCCACCATCAGCGCGGTCACCGTGATGCCGAGTTGGGCACCGGAAAGCATGAAGGAGAGGCGAGCTGTCACCTTGAGGGCGTTAGCGGCGGAGGTGTCGCCGGCAGCGGCCTGCTCGCGCAGGACCCCTCGGTCGGCGGCCACGAAGGCGAACTCCTGCGCGACGAAGTAGCCGGTCGCCGCGGTGAGGAGGAAGAGGGCAAGCAGCCCGAGATAAGCGCTCACCGGGGTGAACTCTCAGAGGAACCCGTGCTCGTGCACGGGCGACTACTCCATGGGTCCGGAGCGGACACGATCGTCCTTTCGCTAGATGTATCCACAACGCTAACGACCGAGCATGGCGTCAATGTTTCCGGTGTGACTCTCCGCGTGTTCTGTGTACGTTTCCGTAGGAAAACCTTGGTGACAGTTCTGCACTTGTAGGGGGTTGGACGTAGCGTCTATGGCAATCGATGGGAAAGAAGAGCCAAGTGTCTGACGAGGACCGGACGCGAGCCATGCGCTCGCCAGGCGACGGCCGCCCGCTGCCCGACAACGGGCCGCGGTTGCGCGGCGGGTCCGGCGCGCCCGCACACCAGATCCCGGGAGCGACGCAGAAGATGCCCGCCGCGGCTCCGGCCGCCGATACCGACATGCCGAGGAGCAGTTCGCGCGTGTACGGCAGAGAGCGCGCGGGCAACAGCCCGGTCAGGCCGCTCAGACACCGGGACGAGGATGAGCCGTCCTCCCAGGGGCCCAGACCGCCGCGCAGGCGGGTGAAGGGCCGCACCATCCTGATGATCATCGCGGGTGTGGTGGCGGTGCTGCTGGTCGCGAGCGTCGGCCTGGTCTTCTGGATCAATTCCAAGCTGACCGGGATCGAGGGCGTCCTCGAGGACTACCCCGGCCGCATCGCCGACACCCCCGGCACCAACTGGCTGCTCGTCGGCTCTGACAGCCGCAAGGGCCTGTCGGCGGCCGACCGCAGGAAGCTCGCCACCGGCAAGGCCGCCGGCCAGCGCACCGACTCGATGATGCTGCTCCACATCCCGGCGGGCAGCGACAAGCCGACCCTGGTCAGCCTGCCGCGCGACTCGGCGGTCACCATCCCTGGCAAGGGGCGCAACAAGCTCAACGCCGCCTACGCCATCGGCGGGCCCAAGCTGCTGGTGCAGACCGTCGAGACCGTCACGGGCGTCCGGATCGACGACTACATGGAGATCGGCTTCGCCGGGTTCGTCGGCATCGTCGACGCGGTCGGCGGCGTGGAGATCGACGTCCGGGCCGCCGTCGACGACCCCAAGGCCGGGCTCAAGCTCAAGAAGGGCAAGCAGGTACTGAACGGCGCCCAGGCCCTCGGCTACGTCCGTACCCGCAAGGGCGGGGCGCTGCCCGACTTCGAGCGGACCAAGCGGCAGCGGCAGTTCCTCGGCGCGGTCGTGAAGAAGGCGGCCAGCCCGGGTGTCCTGATCAACCCCTTCACCTCGATCCCGCTGGCGATGAGCGCCACCGAGGCGGTCACCGTCGACGACGACACGAACGCGTTCGACATGCTCTCGCTGGGCCTGGCCATGGGCGACAGCCCGGTGACCACGGTGGTGCCGTTCGGCGGCAACGAGATCGCGGGCGGCGGCAGCGCGGTCAAGTGGGACAGGGAGAAGGCGCTCGCCCTGTTCAACGCCCTCAAGGAGGACCGTCCGGTGCCGCAGGACATCATCGACGGCAACTGACGCGGCGGCTTGGAGCGGGTCAGCTGCTGGAGACGGTGGCCTGGTCGGTCAGCCGCTGGAGGTGGTGGCTTGGGCGGTCAGCCGCTGGAGGAGGCGGCGACGCCGATCGCGGCCGAGGTGACGGCGATCATGGCGGCCGAGTTGATGGCCGCGATGGTCTTGGCCACCGCGTCGGCCGCCCAGGCGCCCTCGGCGATCTCCTTGACGCGCTCCTTGCTCGCTCCCGGGAACGCCTTGCGGTCGAGCTTGGCCGCGTACGCGATCGCGATGAGCACGGCGGTGCGCGCGTCGGGGTCCGCGCCCGCCAGCACGCTCGACACCCGCTCCCTGACCTCGGCCTCGACCCTCCCGTCTGCCTCCGGCCAGCGGGAGGTGGGGAAGACGCCGAGCACCTTGCCGCGCTGCTCCGCCAGCACGCCCGCGTCGGCGAGCCTGGTCAGCAGCCGTCTGCGGAGCTTGGTGGAGTGCAGTTTCTGCACCCACCACGCGGGCCTGCGCTCCTTGCCGTCGGCGGCCATGCGGGCCAGCGCGGTGTCGAGCTCGTCGTCGCCGAGCGGGGTGGGGTCCGTGACGGAGAGCTTCTTGTCGGTCAGCTGGATCCGGTCGTTGACGGCCAGTTCCGCCAGGATCGCCCCGCCGAGCGCGGGATCGAGCTGGGTGGAGCCGATGAGCTGCTTGCCGTCGTCCTCGCTGTAGGCCAGCAGGAGCAGTTCCTCCGCGATCGTCACACTCATTCTTCGACACTAGCCTGCCGTCCATGGATATCTCCGAGAGGTTGCACGCGATCGGACGCCCGCTGCTGGAGGCGCAGCTCGCGCATCCCACAGTGGTGGGGATCGGGCGGGGGGATCTGCCGGAGCCGGTGTTCCGGTCGTGGCTGGAGCAGGACTACCTGTTCCTGCACGACTACGTGCGGGTGTTCGCCCGGCTGGCCTGGCAGGCGCCCAACGCGCACCTGGGCGACCTGGTCGATCTGGCGCACACCACCTTCCACGACGAGCTGGACCTGCACAGGTCGCTGTCGGCCCGGTTCGGGGCCGATCTGGACGGCGCCGCCAAGGGGCCCGCGTGCGCGGCGTACACGTCCTTCCTGCTGGAGGCGGCGGCCTCGTACGGGGAGGGGCTGGCGGCCCTCTATCCCTGCATGTGGGGGTATTCGATGCTCGGCAGGAAGCTGGCGGAGAACCCGCCCACCGAGCCGCGCTACCGGGCCTGGGTCGACACCTACGCCGATCCCGGGTTCGCCGCCCTCGCCGCCCGGATCGCCGAGATGATCGACGAGGCCGGCCCCGACCCGGCGCGGGCGGAGGCGCTGTTCACCGAGGGCATGGCGCACGAGCTGGCGTTCTGGGACGTGCCCTGACAGTCCACAGGCTGTGGACGGCGCCACGTACCCTGGTGGCATGCCGGAGCTTCCCGAAGTGGAATCGCTCACCGGGTTCCTGCGCGAGCAGGCGGTGGGCCGCACCATCCTGGGCGTGGACGTGGTCGCGATCCAGGCGCTCAAGACGTTCGACCCGCCGGTCACCGCGCTCGGCGGGCTGACCGTCACGGGCGTGTCGAGGCACGGCAAGTTCCTCGACCTCGACTGCGACGGGGTGCACCTGGTCATCCACCTGGCCCGCGCGGGGTGGCTGCGCTGGCGCGAGGACCTGTCGGGGGCGAAGCCGGTCCGTCCGGGCAAGGGGCCGCTCGCGGTCAGGGTGCGGCTGGCTCCGGACGACGAGGGCCGCGCGCCGGGCTTCGAGCTGACCGAGGCGGGGACGCAGAAGCGCCTAGCCGTCTACGTCACGAAAAATCCGGATGAGGTGCCCGGCATCGCCGCCCTCGGCCCCGACCCGCTCGACGAGTCCTTCACCCCGGCGGCGCTCAAGAGCATCGTCAGCGGCAACCGCGCCCAGATCAAGGGCTTGCTGCGCGACCAGAAGGTCATCGCGGGCATCGGCAACGCCTACTCCGACGAGGTGCTGCACGCCGCTAGGATGTCGCCGTTCAAGATCGCATCCACGCTGACCGACGCGCAGATCGCCGACCTGCACGAGGCCATCATCACCACGCTGCGCGAGGCGGTCGAGCGGGCGCACGGCCTGGCGGCCAAGGACCTCAAGGCCGAGAAGAAGTCCGGCCTGCGCGTCCACAACCGCACCGGCCAGCCGTGCGACGTCTGCGGCGACACGATCCGCGAGGTCTCCTTCGCCGACTCGTCGCTGCAGTACTGCCCCACCTGCCAGACGGGCGGCAAGCCCCTCGCGGACCGCCGGCTGTCGCGGCTGCTCAAGTAGCGCAGGTTGGAGCGCCGTCCGATTGCCGCAGCCCGTCCCGTCCACCACGCGCGACAGGCGATGATGGAGGCATGACGGTTCCCGAGATCGCAGCGTGCGACGTCCCCGCCGACGGCTTCCTGCTGGACGTGCGCGAACAGGGGGAGTGGGTGGCAGGGCACGCTCCCGAGGCGGTGCACATCCCGATGACGGAGATCCAGGGGCGGGTCGAGGAGGTCCCCGCCGACCAGACCGTCTACGTGGTCTGCCGGGTCGGCGGCAGGTCGCAGCAGGTGGCCGCGTGGCTCAACCACCTCGGCCGCGACGCGGTCAACGTCGGGGGCGGCATGCAGTCGTGGGAGGGCGCGCAGCGTCCCATGGTCAGCGAGACCGGCCAGCCCCCGTTCGTGGCCTGAAAGCCAGGGGCCGCGTGGCTGGAGCGCGCTGGTGGATTCCGGGGGGCTCTCGGGTTCGCTGGCGTAGGCTGGTCGCATGAGCCAGACCGTGCGGTTGACCGCGACCGTGACCCCGGATGACGAGGGCTGGTATGTCGCTCGGTGCCTCCAGGTCGAGGTCACCAGCCAGGGCCGAACCGTTGACGAGGCACTGGCCAATCTCCGGGAAGCTCTTGAGCTGTTCTACGAGGATGAGCCCATTCCGGAAGCGGAGCAGCAACCCATCGTGGCTCCGATCGAGATCCGGCTGTCGGCGTGAGCCCTCGTCAGTTTCCGGTCTGCTCGGGGGCTCAGGTGGTCCGAGCATTGGAGAAATGCGGCTTCGAGGTGGTCAGCGTCAAGGGAAGCCATGGCAAGCTTCGACAGGTCGGCGAGTAAGAGACGCGCACGGCCATCGTGCCGCTTCACGACAGTATGGCCGTGGGCACGCTAGCCTCCATCGTTCGGCAGGCCGGGATCACGGCTGAGCGGCTTCGGGAACTCCTTTGAGCGCTCGACGTGATGATGAGGCTGGGTGTGGCCACTGGTAGCGGCCTCGGTCTGAAAACCGGTTGCCCGGCGCCGGTACGCGGTGCTGGGGTGGGCCGGTGAACCGAGATGAGGTGCTGGCGGCCTTCGACCGCCAGGTGCGGGCAGGGCAGGGCGAGCGGGCAGGTCGCGTGGTGCGCGCGGCAGCCGAGGGCGGCTGGAACGGCGTGCTCTGGTCTGATCTGGACGAGTCCACCGCCGACGCGGCGATAGCGGAACAGGTGCGGCATTTCACCTCCCTGAACCGCGCGTTCGAGTGGAAGCTGTACGCCCACGACCGCCCGGACGACCTGGCGAAACGCCTGCTGGCGGCCGGCTTCACGGCGGAGCCGGAGGAGTCCCTGATGGTCGCCCGGGTCGGCGACGTGCCCACGGACGCCCGGCCGCCCGAGGGCGTGCACCTGCGTCCCGTCGAGGACGAGGCCGGCGTGGATCTGCTGATGGACGCCCACGACCGGGCGTTCGGCGAGTCGGCCCCGGGGCTCAGGGAGGAGCTGCTCGCCCGGCTCGCCGAGCGGCCGGAGTCCCTCGCGGCGGTCGTCGCGATGGCCGGTGACGTGCCGGTGAGCGGGGCCAGGGTCGAGCTGGAACCCAGCGTCGACTTCGCCGGGCTCTGGGGTGGCGGCACCGTGGCGGCCTGGCGCGGGCGGGGCGTCTACCGGGCGCTGATCGCGTACCGTGCCCGCATCGCGGCCGAGCGCGGCTACCGCTACCTCCAGGTCGACGCGTCCAGCGAGAGCCGTCCGATCCTGCTGCGGCTCGGGTTCGCGCAGCTGACCACCACCACCCCGTACATGTACCGGCCTCTGGTGTCCTGAAGATCTTGGTCGCCCCTTCAGATCAAGGAGCGGCCTGGGCCGGCCTTCCGCTTCGACCCTCCGGGGCGGGATCAACGGCGGACGTGGAGGGAGGGTTTCTCGTCGTCCCCGCAGCCCGCCCTCCCGGCCAGCAGGAGACGGGAGGGGGCGGGGACACGAGTGATCGTGAAGCCGTCACCGCAGACCCCGCCGGCGACGCCGCGGTAGTCGCGGGTCCATCGTCGTCCGTTGTAGTGCAGCAACGTGACCCGCGTGGGTTCATCGTCGCCGCCGTACTCGACACCGGCCACCCACACGTCGTCAGCGGCGAAGGCGGTGACGCTCTGCAGCGTCACCTTCCACCGGGGCAGCTTGATCTTCTTCCAGGAGGTTCCATTCCAGTGCAGGACCAGCGGTCCGCCCGGACCGTCCTGGTCGCAGGCCCACCGGGTGCCGGTCTCGCCCACCGCCCACACGTCGGACGGGCCGTTCTGCCAGATATGCCGCAACGAGCCGCGTCCCAGCCAGGGCAGCCTCATCTGCGTCGGCGCGCCACCGGGGGACGCGCTGTGCCAGATCGCCGGGTGCGAGTCCGTGCATCGGCCGCTGGACGACATGCCCGCGATCCAGATGTGCCCCGCTCCGGCGTCCACGGCGTTGAACCTGCCTCCACGCCGATACTCCCGTCTGCTGAAACGCCTGCCGTTCCAGGTCAACAGGATGGGCGAGCTGATCGCACCCGCGGACTCCAGGCCGCGCAGCCCGATCAGAGCCGCTCGCCGGCCGTCCACGGCGACGTCGGTCAGTCGGTCGGTCAGCCAATGATCCTTGCGGTCTTTGAAGGACGTGTGCAGGTCCCAGGCGTCTTTGAAGGGCGTGTGTATCTCCCAGTTTCGGCCGTCCCAGCGCAAGGCCATGGGGAACCGTTTGAGATCCGGGCCGTCTTCACCCATGGCATCGACGCTGCCGACGACCCAGGCGTTGCCGGAGTCGTCGGCGTCCACTGCTCTCAACTCCGAGCTGAGCGCGCCGGAGATGCGACCCCAGATGTTCTGCTCGGCCCGCCATCGCAGGCCGTCCATGCGCACCAGAACTCCCCGGGGAGACTCGTCCTCCGCGCCGGCGTGATGACCGACCGCCCAGGCGGTGTCTGGACCCGTCGCCGCCACATCGTTCAGAGCGGTGGCGTACTGCTCACCGTCCGGCTCCACCGACTGCCATTCAGGCGTCGAAACCAGAGAGGCCGTCGGGGACGACTGCGGTGCCGCGCTCGACGCGGACGTCTTCGGTTGGCCTGCTGAAGCCGGCGGGCCGACCACCGGTGATGGTTCGGCCGTGCACGCCGCCAGCCCGAGCACGCAAGCGATCACTACCGTTCGGCTACGCGTGATCTTCATGCCGACGGATTGTGGCAGAGCCTCAGCTTTCTGGGCGGCGGGGCAATAGTGCCCACAGGGCCGGGAGCGATCGAGGACCGGGGGAGGGCCCGGCAGCGAACTATGGTGGATGGAGAGAGCGCATCAAGCCGAATCGGAGTTCCGGGGGAGGCTGCGATGAGGGAGCACTTCGTCTGGGTGACGACGCGCCGCATCAAGCCGGGCACGTTGGAGGAGTTCGAAAGGGCGTGGCGCCCGAGCCCGTACCCGCAGGGTCTGCGCCACGCCTACGCGTACTGGTCCGAGGACGAGCAGGAGATCACCGGGGTGTCGTTGTGGGACACCAAGGAAGAGTGCGACTCCTGGCGGACCTCCGAGGCCGAGACGCGTCGACGTGAGGCCATGGCCCCCTACGTCGTCGCGGAGCGGGAAGGCTTCTACCGCGGCCGCGAGCTCGCCGTCCCCGTACGGTAGCCGCGGTGCGGCCGGTCCCACCCGAACCGCCGCGGGCGTGAAAGGCCGGGTAGGGCTTACCGGGCAGTCCCGGGGCACGCCATCGCGGTCTTCCCGTGCCCGGAGTCCTTCACGGTGCGGCCGGTTGACGCCTCGGCCCAGGCGTACACGCATCTCCCGGAGGCCACCGCCAACATCGGCCCCCAGTGCCGTCCGCCCTTGCCCGCCGTATACCTGCGGTAGGACGTCTTCCCCTTCTCCTTGAGATCGGTGGCGAGCAGGATGGCGCCGGTCGCCTCCGGGGAAACCTTGATCACGCCCCAGGCCGCCTTACAGGTGCGCGACCACATGAGCGTGACGTCGCCGACGTCCTCGTTGTTGACGTAGGTGAGCAGGTCCGCTGTCTTGATCACGCGGGAGGAGCGGGCGCAGCCCGTCTTGTACGGGTCCTTGCCGGTGTAGTCGACCGCGGTCGCGCCGGCGGGGGTGCTCGCGAGGAGCGTGGTCGAGGCGGCGAGCAATGCGGTGGCGAGGATTCGGATCGTCACGCGGGCGACTCCTTGGCTGGGGCTGTTGAAGATCATCGGAGCCTAACCGGATCAGGCGTCACATTTCGGAGATCGCGGAAAATGCCGACATCTGGTCCCACTGGCCGACGACGTGCCCAGCACCGTGTCCTTCGGCGAACGTCCAACCGAGCAACCGGGGAGTAGCCGGGGCGGGGTAGTTGAATGCGGGCGAATAGTGCATCATGGGGGCGCGAGCTGGGATGATCCCGGCTTTGCGACCAACCCCCGCGGGAGCTTGGGGCAACCAGGCTGAGAGGGCAGCTACCGCTGCTGCCGACCGCATGAACCTGTCCGGGTAATGCCGGCGTAGGGAGTGTGCGATGACGCATGGCGTCAACGAAGTTCCGCTGACCCTCGACGAGGCTCCCCCGAAGACTCTCGGCGTGCTCGACCAGGGCGCGCTCTGGGCCAACCTCGGGGTCAGCCTCCTCGGCTTCTCCGGCGCGCTGTTCCTGCTCGACCCGCTCCAGGGCACGCCGCTCAGCCTCACCGCGGCGCTCGTGGCGACGGTCGTCGGCAGCCTGATCGGCACGGCCATGGTGGGCCTGGCGGCGGTGCCGGGCACGCAGACGGGCCGGCCCGCGATGGTGCTGCTCCGCGGCCTGTTCGGGACGCGGATCTCCTACGTCCCGACCGTGCTGAACATCGTCCAGATGCTCGGCTGGGGGGCGTTCGAGCTGTGGGTGATCGCCAAGGCCGCCACGGCGATCTTCGGGACCGCCGTGCCCTACCAGGTGTGGGTGATCGCCGCGGGCGTGCTGACCACCGCGCTGACGATCTGGCCGCTCGGCGCGATCAGGCTGCTGCGTAGGTACGTCACGGCCGGCGTGATCGTGGCGCTGGTCTGGTTCGCCGTGGTCTTCCTGAGCAAGGCGCAGCCGCAGACCGGCGGGTCCTGGACGGCCTTCGCCCCTGCCGTCGACTACGTGATCGCGCTGTCGGTCTCGTGGGTGCCGATGGCGGCCGACTTCGCCAGGCACTCCCGCTCCAGCCGCGCCGCGTTCACCGGCGTGGTCGGCGGCTACACCCTGGCCCAGGTGGCCTGCCTCGGCCTCGGTGTCTACGCGGTGGCCATCGCCGGGGCCGGCGCGGTCTTCCAGGACAGCACCGCCGTCTTCGAGCCGTTCATCGCGGCGCCGCTCGGCGCGCTCTTCTTCGGCATCCTGGTGCTACGCGAGACCGACCAGTCCTTCGCCAACGTCTACTCGACCACCATCTCCCTGCAGAACCTCATGCCCAGGGTGGACCGGCGGATCTTCTCCACCGCCATCGGCGTGATCACGGTCGCCATCGCCCTGGTCGTGGACGTGACCTCGTACGGGGCGTTCCTGGGCGTGATCGGCGCCGTCTTCGTGCCGATGTTCGCGGTGCTCGCCGTCGACTACTTCCTGCTCGGCGGCTCGACCTGGTGGAACACCGCCGAGGACGCCCCTGCGCGGTGGTCCATGGTGGCGCCCTGGGCGCTCGGCTTCGTCGCCTACTGGCTGACCACCTCGACCCCCACCGTGAAGGGGTGGGACGCGTTCTGGGTGTCGGCGCGCGAGGCCATCGGCTTCACCAGGCAGCCCTGGATGAACGGGGCGCTCGGCGCGGCGGTGGTGGCCGCGCTCGTGACGCTGCTCATCGGGCTGCTGAGGCGCGCCGCTCGACGTTGAGCAGGTGCTGCTTGGCGGCCACGCCCCCCGCGTAGTCGCCGAGCCCGCCGTCGGCGTGCACGACCCGGTGGCACGGCACGATCACGCAGACGGGGTTGGCGCCGAGCGCGTTGCCGACCGCGCGCAGCGCGCGCGGCCTGCCGATGCGCTCGCCGATCTCCTCCAGGGTCGTGGTCGTGCCGTACGGCACCGCCATCGTCTTCTGCAGGACCGTACGCGCGAAGGGCGTGGCCAGCGCCAGATCGACCGGCGTGGCGAAGGTGCGCAGCCGACCCGAGAAGTACGCGTCGAGCTCCCTGCGCACCGGGTCGAGCCTGCCGGGATCGGGGCCGACGAACGTACCGACATGCCGGATGATCTGCTCGAACACCCGGTCCTCCGGCTCGAAGCTGCACGCCGCGAGGCCCTTGCCCGTCACGGCCAGCACCAGCCTGCCGACGGCGCCGTCGTAGGTGCCGAGCGCGATGTCGGGTGGCGCCTCTCCGCGATAGGTGGAGGAGGTAACCCGCAACAGGGCATCGAGGTCATTGCTCGACATACCCTCACCCTCCTCGGAAAGCCGTGACCGCAGCGTATCGGACGGATCGCCCGTCGGCGGCACGACGCCACAGGCACTATGGAGGTGTGGGGGACTACAGGGCCAGTAGTGACCAGGAAACGGCAAGTGCGGTACTCGCCAGTTCGCCCAACGCGGTGGTCGCGCTCGACAGGGACCAGACCGTCCTCGTCTGGAACCTCGCCGCGGAGCGGCTCTTCGGCTGGACCGCCGAGGAGGTGCTCGGCCGCAGGGTGCCGATCGTCCCGGGCGAGCTGACGGCGGAGCACAACGCGGTGCTCGAACGCGTGCGGACGGGCGGGCAGGTGTCGCTGCGCACCAAGCGGGTCCGGAGCGACGGCACCGTGCTCGACCTGCGGGTCGACATCAGCGCGCTGCGGCAGGGCAGCTCGGTGGCGGGGTACGTGTGCGTCCACCACCTGGCCGAGGCCGACGAGGCCGCCGGGCAGCGCATGGCTCGCCGCGCCCGGCTGGTGCGCAGGCTCACGGACGTGGTGGGCGACATCAACGCCGAGCTGGAGCTGCCGGCGGTTCTCGACCGCATCTCCGCCAGCCTGACCGAGCTGACCGGCGCCGACGCGGGCGGCTTCGTGCTCATCGAGGGCGACCTGCTCCGGCTGGTCAGCACGTACCAGCTGCCCGACTCTCTCAGAGGCACCGTCACGGACCTGCACACGAGCCTGGTCGGCAAGCTCTTACGCACGGGCAAGACCGTCATGCTGGAGTCGCAGGGGCTCGACGAGCTGGTGTGGGCCGAGCTGAGCGGCCTGCACACGATCGCGCTCGGCCTGGCCGCCGTCGGCGGCCGACCCTACGGGGCGCTGTACGCGCTGTTCGCCAGGCGCAAACCGGGCCACGTGGAGCTGGAACTGCTGGAGCTGCTCGCCGGGCATGCGGGCATCGCCGTCGGCAACGCGATGGCCTACCAGGACGCGGTCCGGCAGCGCGCACACGAGCGGGCGATCTTCGACGCCAGCGCCGACGGCATCGCCGTGCTCGACGGAGCCGGGCGGGTGCTGCGCTGGAACCCCGCCGCGGCCGAGATCACCGCCATGTCCGCCGACTCCGTGATCGGCGGGCGCCCGCCCTTCCCCGTGCCGGACCCGGGCGAGAAGCTGACCTTCCAGCTCGACACCGGCCGCTGGCTGGACGTCGTCAGCGCGCGCATCGAGGAGACGGGCGAGCTCGTCGTCGACTTCCGGGACGTGTCCACGGCCAAGGCGCTGGAGGAGGCCAAGGACCTGTTCCTGGCCACCACCAGCCACGAGCTGCGGACCCCGATCACGATCGTGCGCGGGTTCGCGAGCACGCTCGCCTCGCGCTGGGACAAGCTGAGCGACGACGAGCGGCGCTCGGCCGTCCACACGATCGCCGAGCGGTCCAGGTCGCTCGCGCAGCTCATGGACCACCTGCTGCTCGGCGCCCGCGCGGGTGCGGAGGAGCCGGCCGTGCGGGTGGAGACGTTCGACCTGGCGGAGCGGATCAGCGCGGCCACGCTCGGCCTGCCCGTGCTGTCCGACAGGCACCGGGTGGAGGTGCGGGTCCCCGACGGCCTGCCGCTCGTGCGGGGCGACGCGCTGGCGACCGACATCGTCCTCGGGCAGCTCCTGGAGAACGCGTTCAAGTACTCGCCTGAGGGCGGGCTGATCGGCGTCCAGGCGTGGGCGGAGGACGGCACGGTGATCGTGGTGGTCGACGACGAGGGCGTCGGCATCGCCGCGCGCGACCGTGAGCGGATCTTCGATCGGTTCGTCCAGGCCGACAGCGGCGACCGCAGGAGGTTCGGCGGCGTCGGGCTCGGCCTCTACATCGTGCGCAGCCTCGCCAGGGCCCAGGGCGGGGACGTGAGCGCGCATCCGCGCCCCGGAGGGGGCACCAGGATGAGGCTCGTCATGGGCCGTGCTCCCACTATCGGATCCGACACACCGATGCGGTAACGAGGTGGTCACGGATGCGCTGATCTATCGTCCAATGTGTACAAGCTGTGATCGAGATGCGGTTTCTGGGATTGAGTAACGGGGCATTTCGGTCGTACCGGGGTGTGTTCCCACGGGGGGCACTGGGAGCGGGGAGGTGGGTGTGTCAAGCGTGGTGCTGCTGCCGTACGCGCCGTCCAGTGTCGCCGTCGCCCGCCAGCGTCTAAGTACTGACCTGCAGGATTGCGGGGTTTTCGCCTCAGCGATCGACGATGCCGTCCTCGTGGTGAGCGAGCTGCTGAGCAACGCCCTGAGGCACGCGCATCCGCTGCCCTCGGGGATGGTCAGGGTGGCCTGGCTGCGAAGCGAAGATCATGTAGAGGTGGCGGTGAGCGATGGCGGTGCGGCGACCGAGCCGCGCGCGTCCCGCCCCACTCTGTCCTCCCTCGGCGGACGAGGGCTGGGCATCGTCGAGTACGTCGCGGAGAGCTGGGGAGTCCGCCACGAAGGCGACACCACCACGGTGTGGGCGATCCTGCCCGCCCCCAACGGAAAGATGAACGGGCAGGTCCACGCCCTGAGAGAGGCCGGGTAGCCGACGGTCTCAGAGTGGCCGGGCGGCGAGTACGGCCCGCTCCCCGGCCGTCCACGCCGTGGAGACCAGCAGGTAGAGCGCGGCCGCCAGCGGGAGCACCGTCGCGGCCAGCACGGCACCGAACGGAGCCAGCGGCAGCAGCCTCCGCACGAGCTCCGGCTGCTCCTCGGAAACCTTGATCCTGCGGGACGCGAGCCAGGCCACGACCGCGATCAGCGCGATGACCACCGCGAAGACCAAAACCGGCCAGCTGACCAGACCGAAATTAGCGACGACGCCCGCGACCTGCTGGCCGAGCGGAGCGCCGAAGAGCTGGTGCCCGGCCAGCGCCGTGGGATGCGTGGCCACCCGGAAGATCAGCCACATGAACGGCGCCTGCGCCAGCCCGGGAAGGATCCCGGCGAAGGGCGAACTGCCCTCCTTCGCGTAGAGCGCCGACATCTCCTTGGACAGCCGCTCCGGATTGCGTCCGTACCGCTTCTGCAGCTCTCGCAACTTGGGAGCCAGCCGCTCCTTGACGCGGGCGGCACGCGCCTGCCTGACGCCGAGCGGCAGCAGCAGGACCCGGACGGTCAGGGTGAACAGCACGATGCCGAGGGCGGCGTTGCCGCCCGACATGCCGATGACGAACGTGACGAGAGAATCGATCATGAGCCCTTCGATCAGGAGATGGGATCGGGGCTCGTGCGCGGAGCCCCGCTTCAGCCGGAAGCGGGGCGCGGTGACGGGGCTCTCGGACGCGGCCTCCCGGCCGCGTCGGGGTCACGCTGACGCTGGAACGCCGTACGCCTGGCGTAGACCAGCGGAAAACCGGGCCGCGCCGAGCCGCTCACAGGCAGCAAGGTCGCGGCCCACGTGGCCAGCAGCAGGATCGCCACCATGGTGACGCCCACCAGCCACGGGTCGAACAGGAACAGCGTCGTCACTGCGACGAGGACGACTTACCGACCACGGTGACCGCGATGAACACGAGCAGCGCGACCACTCCGATGACCAGTGCGATCTTCAACAGCCCCACGACCATGGGGAGGATGAAGTTGAACAACACGAACAGCGCCAGAAGGGCGCCGATAACGAGCATGACTACTCGACCCATGTGCCCACCGTACGTCCTGCGGACATGATCCGCGAGGCTTACGAACCAATGACGTCGGTGTCGGTTTCGCTTCCCCCGTCAGGGCCCGCCGTACGGTGAGAAGGTGAACACCCGCATCCTGGTGGTCGACGACGATCCGACCGTGGCGGAGGTCGTCGCGCGGTACCTGGAACGCGACGGACACGAGGTCGAGTGCGTGGGCGACGGCGCCGAGGCGCTGCGCCGCGCGCTGGCCCGGCCGCCCGACCTGATGGTGCTCGACCTGATGCTGCCGAAGATCGACGGCCTCCAGGTGTGCAAGAAGCTCAGGGAACGCTGGCCGGTGCCGGTGATCATGCTGACGGCGCTCGGCGAGGAGATCGACCGCGTGGTCGGCCTGGAGACCGGCGCCGACGACTACGTGACCAAGCCGTTCAGCCCGCGCGAGCTGGCGCTGCGGGTCCAGTCCGTGCTGCGCCGCGCCAGGGGCGCGTCGGTGACGGGCGGCACGGGCGTGCTGCGCGACGGCGACCTGGTGGTGGACGTGGGCGCGCACGAGGTACGGCTGCGCGACGGCGAGGTGATGCTGACCGCCCGCGAGTTCGACCTGCTCGCCTACCTGATGCGCAACCCCAGGCAGGCCTTCAGCCGGTCGGCGCTGCTGAACCAGGTGTGGGGGTGGTCGTTCGGCGACTCGTCCACCGTGACCGTGCACGTCAGGCGGCTGCGGGAGAAGATCGAACCGGACCCGACCGAACCGCGGCGGATCGTCACGGTCTGGGGGGTCGGGTACCGGTACGAGCCGCTGGATACAGAGCCATGACCGCCGTGGCCGGACTCGCGGCTGCTGGATTCATGTCTGCTGGGTTCGGGACCGCTGGGTTCGGGACCGCTGGGTTCGCGATCGCTGGGTTCGCTCCCGCTGGGGACGGGGCCGCTTGGGGTGGGTTCGCTTTGGGTGGGTTCGCGTCCGCCGGAGACGGAGGTGTGGCCGCGCGCGCCGCGATGGACGACCTCGGGATGATCATCGCGGTCACCGCGGGCCTGGGGCTGGTCGTGGCGATCCTGGGCGTGGCGGTGATGTGGTGGCTCCGCACCCGGTCCATCGGGGTCATGCTCGCGATCGTCATGGTGGTGGCGATCGCCGCGACGCTCGCGGGGGTGGTGGCGATCACGCTGAAGATGATCATCGACGGCCCCGTGCGGGACATCGTGCTCAGCGTGGTCGCCGTCGGCGGCCTGGTCGGGCTCGGGGTCGCGTACGTCCTGGCCAGACGGGTGGTGGGGGAGAGCAGGCGGCTCGTCGCCGCGGTGCGCGACCTGCCCTTCACCGCGCCACGCGGCCTGCCCGCCGAGCTCCAGACGATCGCCAACACCTTGGAGGAGGCGTACGCCAGGGAACGCGCCCTGGAAGGCGCCCGCCGTGAGCTCGTCGCCTGGGTCAGCCACGACCTGCGCACCCCGCTCGCCGGGATGCGGGCCATGGCCGAGGCGCTCGAAGACGGCGTCGTCGCCGACCCGCACACCGTCGCCCGCTACCACGCCCAGATCAAGCTGGAGGTGGAACGCCTGTCGGCCATGGTGGACGACCTGTTCGAGCTCTCCAGGATCCACGCGGGCGCCCTCCGTCTCTCCCCGGCCAAGATCGGCCTGGCGGACCTGGTCGCCGACACCCTCGCGGGGGCCGAGCCGCTGGCCCGCGCCAAGGGCGTGCGCCTCTCGGCGGAGGCGGCCGAGGCGGTTCCCGTCACGGCCGACGCGGGCGCCCTGAGCCGTGCCCTCGGGAATCTCGTCGTCAACGCCATCAGGCACACGCCCTCGGACCGGACCGTCGTCCTCCGGGCGGCGGTGGACGCGGGCATGGCCTGCCTGTCGGTCACCGACTGCTGTGGAGGGATCCCCGAAGAGGACCTTCCCCGGGTGTTCGACGTCGCCTTCAGGGGTGAAACGGCCCGCACCCCCACCCCGGACGGCGGCGCCGGCCTCGGCCTGGCCATCGCCCAGGGCATCGTCGAGGCGCATGACGGCGTCATCGGCGTGGTCAATGACGGCCCCGGTTGCCGCTTCGAAATCCGCCTCCCCTTGGTGACCTGACGTCCCGCCGTGCCACGTGGCCCCAGCCCGACCACGCCGCCGCTCCTCACCCGGCCGCGCAAGGAGGCCCGCCCGGCTCGACGCCGTCCCGCCCGGCTGCGCGAGGACGCCCGCCCGGCTCGACGCCGTCCCACTCGGCCACGTGAGGACGCGTGCCCAGTTTGACGCGGCTTCCGGCGCAGCCGCGCGTGGCCCCCTCACCTGGCCGCGCGAGGGCGCTCAGCCGTCCAGTCAGAGCGACTCCGAGAGGGAGGTGTCGCGGGCGGTGCTGAACGACTCCGACATCGCACGAAATGTCGGGCACGGCCACCGCCACATGCAGCTCCGGCACCGCAGGATCGGATGCGCGGAGTCGCTGGTGATGCCGCCGGCGTCGCGGGGCTGGTGGAGGTCGAGCAGCCGCAACCCGAGCTCGGCGAACGTCAGCAGGTCGTCGCGGGCGCCGGCGAGGAAGTCGAGGTCCTCCCTGGCCAGCCGGGTGTGGACGGGAACGTAGCCCTCGTGGTTCACCAGCTCGCGAAGCCGCCCGGCCTCGTCGTGCCACGAGGCGGCCTTCCCCGTGCGGATGAGAATGGCCTCCAGCCTCTCGCGGAGCTGCTGACGCTGGGGATCTTCAGGGTGTTCTCTGTTCATCGATGCGCGGGCCCGTGCTCTCGCCCCGCCCCTCCCTCTGGATGAAGTGGCGACCGGGTGCGGAGGTTTCCGGGCCTCCCCCTTGCCGGCCTGGCCGGTGTCACGCTGTCAAGCTTCGCGTACTCTCCGTTTCCGTGGAGCCTAAACGGGGGACAAAAACCTGACCTTCGCCTATCGGCGAGAGAACGTGACCGGAGGCCGTCGCGCCGCTAGCCTGCCCATGTGGAGCTCAAGGTCTCGACTCGATCACATGCCGGCCATGCACTCGTTGCGATCGCCGGTGAAATCGACCTCTATACGGCACCCCATCTGCAGGCGGAGTTCACTCGGCTGTTGCAGGACGGGCCCAGCCGCGTGGTCATCGACATGTCCGCCGTGGATTTCTGTGACTCCACGGGGATGAACGTGCTGCTCTCAGCACTCAAACGGATCAAGGAGCAGGGCGGCGTCCTCGACATGGCCGCGCCCCGCCCCGCCGTACGCAAGATCCTGCAGGTCACCGGGCTGGACTCGGTGTTCACCGTGCACGACGAGGTGCCGCAGGAGTTCCTTATCTCCGACAAGTCATGACACCACCTATCCGAAGCAGCGAACGGCCGACAGCCAAGGCCGTTCGCGGAACAGGCGAGCAACGGTGAGCGATGTAGCGGTCATCATCCCCGCCAAGGACGAGGCCGATCGCATCGGCCCCACCGTGACCAGCGCCCTCGCCCTGCCCGGCGTGGACCTCGTCGTGGTCGTCGATGACGGCTCGACGGACCAGACGGGCAGGGTCGCGAGGGCCGCGGGCGCCAGGGTGGTACGCCACAGCCGCAACAGAGGCAAGGCGGCCGCCATGGAGAGCGGCGCGGAAGCCGTCCGACTCCTCGATCCCGACACCCCCCGCCACCTGCTCTTCCTCGACGCCGACCTGGGCGAGACGGCCAAGGCGGCAGCCGCCCTCATCGAGCCGATCCGCTCCGGTGCGGCCGACATGTCCATCGCGCTGTTCGCGACCCGGGTGAAGCTGGGGGGCCACGGCATGGTCGTCCGCCTCTCCAGGGACGGCATCCGCCGGGCTACGGGCTTCACCGCGTCCCAGCCCCTGAACGGCCAGCGCTGCCTGACACGCGACGCCTTCGAGGCGGCCCGCCCGCTCGCGCACGGCTTCGGCGTGGAGACCGGTCTGACGATCGACCTGCTGCGCAAGGGGTTCCGAGTGGTGGAGGTCGAGGTGGAGATGGCCCACAGGGCCACCGGAACCGACTGGCGCGCCCAACTGCACCGCGCCAGACAGTTGCGGGACGTGGCCCTCGCTCTGGCGACCCGCGAGCCCCTAATCACCCAAAACCTCAACAAACTCCGCCCCAATCGGTAGCCAGTCGCGGCCCAAGTAACACCCCTCCTTCTTCAACCCAAACCCCACCAACACCCCCCACCAACGATCGCCCCACAAACCAGCTTGGCCACGGCACTCTCTCGAAGCCTGCCCACCTCCCGAACAACCCCCACCCACCACGTCGCGGCGCCTCCTCGCGACCGCCCCTGGCCCCGGGAGCGACCCCCTTGGCCGAGGGGCGCTCGTTATCCACAGGCCCCCCTGCTGAGGTTTGACGAGCAGCTGAGTGTGCTGGAATTTGCGGGTGACTTCGGAGAAGCGGCACGGAGGGGCGCCCGACTGGCTCGCCAGGGCGGCAGTGGCAGCGATCGGCGTCTCGATCCTGCTGACCATCACGATCGGCCTCCTCGGCCCGTCGGCCGCGGTCCCCGCGCTGAGCGGCCCAGCCTGGCAACCGCCGTACTCCCTGACCGCACACGCGGCCCCGCACCTGGTCGTCGCGCTCGCCGCGGCCGCGATCATCATCGGCGCCTTCGGCCTGCTCGCCGCCCTGGCGGCGACCAGTGCGTCGGTGCCCGCCTCCGATGGCGCCCAGATCGACCTCACGTCGAAGGCGACGGCGCATGGTCCGTCCGGCGCCGGCCGCACACCAGTGGTGTCACAGCGGCGCGAGCGGGCCCGGAGCGGCCCTTGGCGGCCGAGCGCCCGGGTCCTCGTGCTCATCGGATGCGTTGCAGCAGGTGTGCTCGCCTTCCTGCCCCCCTCGGGCTCCGGCGATCACCTCAACTACGCCGCCTACGGTCGCATGGTGACGCTCGGCCTCAACCCGTACACCACCGGCGCGGCCGACATGCCGGGCGATCCCATCGCCGACGCGGTGGAAGCCCCATGGCGTGAAGAGCCGACCGTCTACGGCCCCGTGGCGACGGCCGTGCAAGCCCTGGCCAGCTGGGTCGGCGGCGACTCGCTCCGGCTGACCATCTTCGTGCTCGCCCTGGTCAACGCCGCCGCCTTCATCGCCACGGGTCTGCTGATCGACCGTTTCACCAGAGACGATCCCGCGAACCGCCTGAGGGCCGCGCTGCTGTGGACCGCCAACCCGCTCCTGCTCTACCAGCTGGTCGCGGGAATGCACGTCGACACCCTGACCATCGCCTGTATGGTGGCGGCCCTCGTGGCCAGGGCGCGTCCGATCCGATCCGGCGCCCTGCTCGGCCTGGGCGTCGCGATAAAGATCAACGCCGGAATCGTCGCGCTGGGGCCGGCCTGGGAGCTGCGGCGGCGACCAGGCCGCCTGGCCCTGATGGCAGGCACCGCCCTGGCGGTGGTGGTCGTCGGCTACGCGATCGCCGGTCCGGAGGCGATCGGCCCCGTGAGCCGCACCAGCAAGTCGATCTCGCTCGCCTCGTTCTGGAGGCTGGTCCAGGGCTGGCTGCAGTCGATCGTCGGCAAGGGCAGTGCCTACCGGGCGGAGATCCAGATCGGCTCCCTGCTCGTCCTGGTCCTGGTGGCCTGGGTCCTGTTCCGCCTCGCCTCACGTGCGACTGCTGCCGCCACGGCTCGCGCCGAGCTCGATGCGCCGCTCGTCGCGGCTGTGCTGGTCGTCGCGTATCTCTTCGCGACGCCGTACGCACTGCCCTGGTACGACGGGCTGGCGTTCGGGGTGCTGCCGCTCGTGGCGGCCTCCGGGCTCAACCGGTCCACGCTGTCCATGCTCGACCGGTTTGTCGTGCTGCACCTGCTCGTGCTGTCGCTCGGCTACCTCCCGGCGCGAGTCCGCGTGCTGCCGGAGGACCTCGGGTGGCTCACGACCGTCGTCAGGTCTCAGGTCGTTCCGTGGACGCTGCTGGCGCTGACCGTGGCTCTGGTGTGGTGGGCCTGGAGAGCTGGAGGGCGCGTACACAGGCAGCGAGCGTGAGCGGCACCGCCACGGTGAGCGCCATGGCGGGGATGGCGATGCCCGAGTCGTTGATGAGGAATCCGATGAAGGCGCTGGTGAGGGCGCCGAACAGGCCCGCGCGCAGCGCTGGGGCGAGCTTGTAGGCCTGCCCGAGCGCCGACGCCCCCCAGCGCGAAGGGCGGTCCAGCACCAGGAAGAGGAAGGCCAGCGCCACCAGAGAGAGGAGGGTCAGCGACCAGTTCCCGATGGTGACGCCGACCATGGCGCTGAACTTGCGGCCGACGACGGTCCAGGCCTGGCCGTCGATGATCTGCTGCACGAAGGTGCCGAGGTGGGTGCGTTGCGTGTCCGGACGCAGCCAGTCGAACACCGCGATCGCGCCGATCAGCACGGCGCCCGCCACCGCCACCAGCAGCAGCTTCACCACCGAGACCCGACGACCGGAGAGCAGGATGAGGAACACCGCCAAGCCGACCACGAAGGCCGGAACGCCGCCGAAGTCCGCGCCCCACGACGGCCATCCGTCGGCGAACACCGCCAGGCCGCCGTACAAGGTGCACACCAGCAGCACGAGGAGCCGCGACGTGCCCTTACCGAGCAGCCACTGGGCCACTCCCGCCAGGCCGAGGACGGTGCCGGTCGCGTAGATGGCGAAGGCGATGTTGCTGAAGCCGTAGAACCGTCCACCGGTGACGGGCTCGTACCCGGTGACGGCGTTCACCTGGAGCGTCGAGCCGGTCATCACGTCGACGAGCAGGGCGAACGAGGTGATGAGCGCTACCACGGTGAGCGGTCCGAGCACGTGCGCCCGCCACGGGCCCGCGAACGCCAGGGCGGTGATCAGTCCGGCGGTGCCGAGAATCGTCACGATCACGGCGAGCATCGGCGCGGGCAGGCTCCACCAGGGCACCAACTGCGCGAGGAACGTGGAGATCGCGATGGCGCCGCTGAGCACGGCCACGACCTGCACGGCGACCAGCAGCCCGGACGCGCTCGCCAGCTTGCCCCCGTCCGTATCGGCGCCGGAGCCTGCCGAGGAGCCCAGGAGCGAGGTCCCGGCGGTCCTCTCCGTGGAGGCGGCTGGGCTACTGGCGGGAGCTTCCGTCGCCGAGGAGGGCGACGGGGCTGCTTCCCCGTCAGGCGTGGGGGCTTGGGGTGTGGATGTGGTGGAGCCTTCGGCGGGGGTGTTGGCTGACGTGGAGCGGCGGCGGCGGAGGGCCAGGGCGGCGAAGGCGTAGAAGAGGAGCTGGACCGTCACGAAGACGGCGAAGAACGGGCCGCGGACGTCGCGGAGGACCTGGCTGGCGAGGTCCATGTCCGACAGTTCCGTCACCGTGTCGGCGGGGGTGGCCGGGGCCGAGCCGTCGTTGAGCCAGGCGCGGCCGACCACGGCACGGGGAGCGTCCAGGCCCAGGAGCTGGATCGTGGTGGCGGTCAGGTCGGTGATCGTGACGAGCGCGTCCTGGCGGGTGGAGGTGGCGGTGAGGTAGCCGTGCCAATACGGTCCGCCCGCTGGGGAGGGGCCGGTGGCGATCGCGACGTGCAGGTGCGCGGCCGGGGTGATGTCCGAGACTCCGGCCACCAGGATCGTGGTGTCTGACGGCAGTTTGCCGAGGAGGGCGCCGACGCGGCGGTCCGCTTGGGCGGCGGCTGCCTGCCTGGTGGATGGCGAGAGAGAGGTCGGGACACCGTACTCGTCGAGCGGCTGGCGGGACCAGGCGGTGGCGAGGTCGCCCGCGTCCAGGACGATCAGGTTGTAGGGGGTGAGGTCGGTCAGGGAGTCTGGGCTGTCGGCGTATTTGGCGATATTTCCGGCCTTGTCGGCGGCGGCGAGCGCGGCACCGGGGCCGATCGCGGCCACCTTGCCGCCCGCGTCCGTCACGAGCTGGCCGAGGGTGCCGAGCTGGGCGTCGTAGCCGGTGCCGCCCTGGTACGCGGCCAGCTGGGCCCAGCCGGGAACGGCCGCGCCCTCGCCGTTCGGCTGGGGAGTGGGGGCAGAGGGGCAGCCTCTGCCCGCCGTGCCGGCTCGCTGGCCCGCCGACACTGTGAGCCAACCGGCCACGGGGCAGGTGACGCTCCGGTCGGGGGGCGGCACGGCCCTGGTCGAGAGGGAGGCGGACGCGCCCCCGGTGACGAGCTTCCACAGGTTCGGGGTGCGCGACCGGTCCAGGTCGCTCCACTCCAGCCCCGGGACACCGATCAGCGCGACACGTCCCCGCGCGGTCGCCCCGACCCGGGCACCCTGCCCGAGGGAGGCGACCGGAGTGACGCGGCCGCCCGTCGCCGTGCTGAGGAGGGTGATCGGTGTGGTGTGGTCGCCCGACGTGGTGGTTCCGGTCGGGCCGGTGTGCCTGCCGGTCTCGGTGGCCGTGTGGGCGTGCCCAGCCGTCGCCGCGCTGGCTGGGAGCGTGCCGGTGAGCGTCACCAGGCCGAGGCCCAGCGCCAGCGCGGCCATCGCCCGCCCGGCCAGCCGCCCCCGCCCGGCCAGCCGCCCCCGCCCGGCCAGCCGCCCCCGCGTGGCCAGCCGCTCTCGCGCGGGTGCTGGCTGTGCGTGGCCTTCGTGCGAGGCGAGAGGCGAGGGCAGAGAGTGCGGGGTGAGAGGCGAGGGCGCGTAGCGCGCGGTGAGACGTCGGGGAAGAGAGCGGAAGGCGGGACGTGAGGGGCGAGCGGGCGGGTTTGCGGGCTCGCCGACGGTGACCCCTGGCATGTCCGAACCCCCGCATGTGCGTCCTCGACAAACAACAGCCACGGTAGCCTGCCACACCGTGACAAGTGTCGAGGTGCGGACGATCCGGCGGCAGTGGTGGGCGTGGGCGGTCGCGGTCCTGGTCATCGTGGTCGCGGTCGTCCCGCTGGTGCGGGAGTGGCTGACGAACCCGGACGACCAGCGGCTCGTCGACCTCGACGTGTACCGGACCGGCGGCCAGATGATCCTCGAAGGCCGCCCCGTCTACGAGTTCTTCACCCCGGCCCCGCAGCTGCTGCCCTTCACATACCCGCCGATCGCGGCGCTGCTGGCCGTGCTGCTGGCGGAGATGCCGTGGGTGACGGCCCAGTGGGTCTGGACGGCGGGCGTCTTCGTGGCGCTGGGCGTGGTCGTCGGATTCTCGTTCAGGGAGGTCCTGGGCAGGCAGGTGCCGGGCAGGGACGCGCTCGGCAGGTACGCACCCTGGTTGTTCGCCTTCCTGATGGTCGCGTGCGCGTACCTGATGCCGATCAGGGACCAGGTGCGGTTCGGCCAGATCGACATCCTGCTGGTCGCGCTCTGCCTGGCCGACTGCGTGGCCAGGCGGCCGTGGTGGCCGCGCGGGTTCCTGATCGGTCTGGCCACGGCGATCAAGCTGACGCCGGGCGTCTTCCTCATCTACCTGCTGGTGACGCGGCAGTGGCGGACGTTCTTCATGGCGTCGTTCGTCGCCGCCCTGCTGACGTTGCTGCCGTTCGCCGTCGTCCCGCAGGACGCCGCCGACTTCTGGTTCTCCGCGCTGTTCGATCCGGAGCGGCTGGGGGCGAACGCGGCGACGACGAACCAGTCGATCCGGGGCATGCTGATCCGGCTGTACCTGCCCGACGGGCTCACGGTGGGTCTGTGGGTGGTGCTGGTGGCCGTGGTGGGCTGGTTCGGGTTCCGCGCGGCGCGCGACGCCTACCGGGCGGACGATCCGGTCACCGCGGTCGCGCTGGTCGGGCTGATGGCCGCGCTGCTGTCGCCGGTGGGGTGGATCCACCATCTGGCCTGGGTGGTCGTGGTGCTGGGGGCCATCGTGGGCGACGGCCGCGATCCGGTCAGATTGCGGGTGGCCGCGGGGGTGTGGCTGTTCTTCGTGGTGCCGATCCCGTGGTGGGGGGTTTCGCTGAAGGCGGCGGACATCCCGGTGCTGAGCCCGGTTCTCGGCAAGATCGTCCAGGACGGGTTCGGGCTGGGGGCGCTCGGCCTGGTCTGGCTGCTGGGAGCGTGGTTGCCGAAACGGCGGGGAAGACTTTAGCCGAGACGTTACCCTCTGTGACGTGCTGGTTACCGTATGGGTCGTCGTGGGGGTCGTCGCCGGGGTCACCGGCGTGGTCATCGGCCACCAGGCGCTGCGAGGGGCGAGGGCCACGGTCGAGGAGTGCCGGCAGCTGCTCACCACGGAGTCGAGCGAGGGCAGGAGCGACCTGAAGGCCATCCGCGACGTGGCCGTCTACCGCTACGACGCGCTGGCGGAGATGACGGGCAGGCTCTCGTTCTCGGTGGCGATGATCAACGCGTTGGGCGACGGCATCGTCCTGACCTCGATCAACGGGAGTTCTGAGACCCGCACGTACGTGCGGTCGGTGGTGAGCGGCAAGGGGGTGCAGCCGTTGTCGCCCGAAGAGGAGGAGGCGGTTCGCGCAGCCAGGCTGGGGCTCGGGCCGCATTTCACCCCGCAGTCGATAAAGCGCTGAAAGTTTCGCGCGACGCGCCAACCTGCGGATACTCTGTACGCATGCCCAGACTCGCCTATCTCGGACCTGAGGCGACCTTCACCGAAGAGGCCCTGCGGCTTTTGGAGCCGGAGGCCGAGCGGCTGCCGTGCGCCACGGTCAGCGCGGCGCTGAACGCCGTGCGGAGCGGTGAGGCTGAGGGCGCCGTCGTCCCGCTGGAGAACTCTCTGGAAGGCGGGATCACCTCGACGCTGGACGAGTTCGCCTGGGGCGAGCCGCTGCTGATCACCGCGGAGCTGCTGCTGCCGGTGCAGTTCTCGCTGCTGGCCCGTCCCGACACCGAGATCGGGCACATCAAGCGGGTCTACACGCATCCCGCGGCGATCACCCAGTGCCGCGCCTATGTCGCGCGCGAGCTGCCCGACGCGGTCGTGGTGGCCGCGCCCTCGACGGCCGCCGCGGCGCAGGAGGTGTCGCTGCCCGGGTCGCCGTACGACGCGGCCATCGCCGCGCGCATCGCGGGCGAGCGCTACGGGCTGGTGGAGCTGGCCAGGAACATCGGCGACCGCGCCGACACCGTCACCAGGTTCATCAGGGTGAGCAGGCCGGGCGCGCTGCCCGAGCCGACCGGGTCCGACCGCACCACGCTGGTGGTCTTCCTGGCCGACGACCGCCCGGGCGCGCTGCTGGAGATGCTGACGGAGTTCTCGGTGCGCGGCGTCAACCTGACCCGCATCGAGTCGCGGCCCACGGGCGACGGCATCGGCCGCTATTTCTTCCATTTCGACTTCGAGGGCCACGTGGCCGACGCCCGTGTCGGAGAGGCCCTCTCGGGGCTGCACCGCATCTGCGGTGAGGTGCGTTTCCTCGGCAGCTACCCGCGTGCCGACGGCGTCGCTCCCCAGATCAAGCGGGGTACGGCCGACGCCGAGTTCGCCGAGGCGGGCGACTGGCTGGCGCGCGTCCGCGACGGCCGGATCTAAACGAGGGGCGTTCGACGGTTCCGCGCCGGTAGCCTTTCCTTGTGATTGACCTGCGTACCCTTCGTGAGGATCCCGACCGGCTACGGGCTTCGCAGCGTGCCCGCGGCGAGGACGACTCCGTCGTCGACACGCTGCTCGACCTGGACGAGCGCCGCCGCGCCGCGCTGACCTCGTTCGAGTCTCTGCGCGCCGAGCAGAAGAGTTTCGGCAAGTCGGTCTCCAAGGCGCAGGGCGAGGAGAAGGCCGCGCTGCTCCAGCGGGCCAAGGATCTCGCGGCCCAGGTCAAGTCCGCGGAGGCCGAGGCGGAGAAGCTGGCGGGCGAGCTCGACGACGTCCTGCAGACGGTGCCGAACCTCGTCGAGGAGGGCGCGCCGCACGGCGGCGAGGACGACTACGTCGTGCTCGAGACCCACGGCGAGCCGCGCGTGTTCGACTTCGAGCCGAAAGACCACCTGGAGCTGGGCGAGCGGCTCGACGCCATCGACATGGAGCGCGGGGCGAAGGTCTCGGGCTCGCGGTTCTTCTTCCTCAAGGGCGTCGGCGCGCGCCTGCAGCTCGGGCTGCTCAACATGGCCATGCAGCAGGCGATCGAGTACGGGTTCGTCCCCATGATCACTCCGGTGCTGGTGAAGCCCGAGACCATGCAGGGAACCGGTTTCCACGTCGCCCACGACAAGGAGATCTACCGGCTGCCCGAAGACGACCTGTACCTGGTCGGCACGTCCGAGGTGCCGATGGCGGGCTACCACGCCCACGAGATCCTCAACGGCGACGAGCTGCCGTTGCGTTACGCGGGCTGGTCGTCGTGCTTCCGCCGCGAGGCGGGCTCGTACGGCAAGGACACGCGCGGCATCATCCGCGTCCACCAGTTCGACAAGGTGGAGATGTTCTCCTACGTCCGCCCGGAGGACGCGAGCGAGGAGCACCAGCGGCTGCTCGGCTGGGAGAAGGAGATGCTGCGGCGGATCGAGGTCCCGTATCGCATCATCGACACGGCGGCGGGTGATCTCGGCATGTCGGCCGCCCGCAAGTTCGACTGCGAGGGCTGGATCCCGAGCCAGGGCCGCTACCGCGAGCTGACCTCGACGTCCAACTGCACGGAGTTCCAGGCCCGCAGGCTGGCGGTGCGCTTCCGCGACAAGGACGGCAAGCCGCAGCACCTGGCCACGCTCAACGGCACGCTGGCCACCACCCGCTGGATCGTCGCGATCCTGGAGAACCACCAGCAGGCCGACGGGTCCGTGGTGGTTCCCGAGGCGCTGCGTCCCTACGTGGGGCTCGATGTCCTGGAGCCGGCCAAGTAGTCGGGCGTGCGGCGGGCGTCGCGCCTGATGAGCGCGACGCCCCCGGCTATCGCGCCCGAGGCGAGCACGACGGCCACCGCGACGGCGGCGGCGTACGACGGCGGCACTCCCACCGACCAGCCCAGGAAGGGCAGGTACACGCCCGCGTAGACCAGCGGCGCGGTGCCGAGCCCGATCGCGACCCGGCTGGGCCGGGCGCGTCCGTCGATGGCCAGGAGGCCGCAGACCACCGCTGAGACCACGGTCAGGCCCAGACCGGCGGCCAGCTTGGCCGGATCGACCCCCAAGACGGTGTGCTCGTCCGGGGTCTCCAGCAGGACGTAGAGCCCGAAACACCCCAGCGCCGCGAACACCGTGAAAGCGGGGTAGTACCGGCGTAGCCCGGTGGCGACGGACGCCAGCAGCATGGCCACGGCGAGGACGATCGCGACGTCGCGCTCCGGGTCGAGGACGCCGTCGTCGTCGTCCTCGGTGGACGCGAGCGGCCCCGGCCACCCCACCCGCCGCCACTCGCCGGACGTCTCCCGCACCACGATCCCGTCGAGCCCGCCGGCGACCACGACCACGTGCCCACCGGCCCTCGCCTGCACGGCCAGCGCCCGCAGGCGCACGCCGGGCGCGTCGCCGTACCGCCTGGCCAGCAGCTCGCGCCTGTACTCGGGCTGCTCCCAGGAGCCGCGCCAGGTGCGGCCGTAGTCGTCGGACTCGGCCACGCCCCGCCCGCCTTCCAGGATCCGGTAGCACCGCTGCGGCAGGCGGGGCACGCAGGCGGCGCTCTGCGGCGCCCGCTCGGGCGCGCCCTCCCACGTGGTCCAGGTACGGCCGCCGTCCTGGGACGTCACCGCCTCGGGCCCGGGGTTGAGCGCCAGGAAGACCGTGATCCGGTCGCCGCCCGTCTCCACCGCGTACGCCCCGGGTGGTGGCACGGAACCGGACGTGGCGGTCACGGCCAGGACGGCCAGCGGCATCGTGACCAGCACCCGCCGGCGCGGGGAGTCCTCGCCCAGAGTCCGCTGCCGGACCCACCACGCCAGCGCGAGCGCGGGCAGCGCGAGCAGGTCCGTGAAATCGGCCAGGACGCGCGAGGGACCCGCCAGCAGGCTCCATACCTGGGAGGCGGCGTCAGCGCCCGTCTCCGTGGATTTGACGAGCGCGAAGAGCGCACCCGTCAGCAGGACGGCCACCGCGTCGGCGCGGCGCCGGAAGAGGAGCGCGACCAGGGGCGGCGCCACGACGAGCCCGGCCACGTCGCTCAGCTTGCCCGTGACGAACCCGGGCCAGGCCTGTTTGAGCAGGTGGTCGTTGAGCAGCAGCACTATCACCGCGACCACGGTCGCCGGGTGACATAACCATGCGTACCTCATATATGAGGCGATGCTTAAGAAAGAGGGAGTGTTCGCCAGGACGTGTGAGTCGAGTCACATCTGTGACCGGTCCGACATTTCTCCAGAAGTGGGTAGCGAGATGGTTACGTGTTGTTCGCGCAATGGTTCACCGTGTGTCACGGGCGCTGTACGGCCGGAGACACGAAAGACCGGAGTCCGCTGGAAGCGAACCCCGGTCTGTCTCGCTGCTACGTCAGATAGCCCGGACCTGCGAGGCCTGCGGCCCCTTCTGGCCCTGCGTGATCTCGAACTCGACCCGCTGCCCGTCTTCAAGGCTGCGGTAGCCGTTGCCGACGATCTCGGAGAAGTGCACGAACACGTCCGGCGCACCGCCGTCCGGGGCGATGAAGCCGAAGCCCTTCTCAGCGTTGAACCACTTGACGGTTCCCTGAGCCATAAAAGCTCTCCCTCAGGATGTGAATCTATGGGACCCACACCTCGTGGGTCCCGGTGTGTCGTACAGCAAGCACCCGGGGTGGCTCAGACAAAGTCATGCTGGTTTTCACTACGGGATCAGCTAATACAACGCCATCACATCTAACACCATTCTGGCGCGTTGGTGTTCCCGTCGGTGCGAAGTTTTCTGAGCGTCGGCATGACCGGGCAAACTGGAACCTGTTATGCACAGCCTTCCCTCGCCACGCCTTGTGGCCACCGACCTCGACGGTACCGCGCTGCGGACAGACGGAACCGTATCTCCACGCACCGCTGCCGCCTTCGCGAAAGTCGAGGAATCCGGAGCGATGCTCGTCTTCGTCACAGGCCGCCCACCTCGCTGGATGGGCAGCGTGGTACGTGCCGTACGGCACCGTGGCGTGGCCATCTGTGCCAACGGCGCGCTGATCTACGATCTGCATACCGAACAGATAGTTGAATCTCACCTGATCGAGGTCGAGGTGCTCGAGGAGGTCATCGCTCAGCTTCGAGCGAACGTCCCCGAACTCGCATTTTCGGTCGAGTACGAAGGTGGTTTTGTGCACGAGTCGGAATACCGGCTCGGCGGCTTGGACAGCAAGGCGCCCCACGAGGTGGTGGTCACGTCCACGCTGTCGGCCCGCCCGTGCGCCAAGCTGCTGGCCCTGCACCCGGAAATGGACCCCGACCGCCTGCACGCCACCGTCCACGATCTGGTGGGCCATCTGGTGACCCCCACGCACTCCAGCGGCAGGGGGCTGATCGAGATGAGCGCGCGCGGCGTGACCAAGGCCACGGCGCTCGCCGCGCTGGCCGCGACGCACGCGATCACGCCGTCGCAGGTCGTGGCGTTCGGCGACATGCCCAACGACCTGCCCATGCTGGCCTGGGCAGGGCGTTCGTACGCGGTCGCGAACGCGCACCCCGACGTGCTGGCGGCGGTCGACGACGTGACGGCCGCCAACGACGACGACGGCGTGGCCCGGGTGCTCGAAGGGCTCTACAGGTAGGGCCCCGTCCCGCCGTGCGGCCGCTGCTGCTCGTCGCCCGGCACCCCGGGCAGCGCCCTGCGCATCTGCTCAAGCTGGGCGCGGGCGGCCATCTGCTGCGCGAACAGCGTGGTCTGGATGCCGTGGAACAAGCCTTCGAGCCACCCGACGAGCTGGGCGTGCGCGATGCGCAGCTCGGCATCGCTGGGGGGCGCGCCGTTCTCCTCGGTGAAGGGCAGCGACAGCCGCTCCAGCTCGTCGACCAGCTCGGGCGCGAGGCCGTCCTCGAGCTCCTTGATGGACGACTCGTGGATCTCCTTCAAACGCTTGCGGCTGGCCTCGTCGAGCGGGGCCGCGCGGACCTCCTCCAGAAGCTGCCTGATCATGCTGCCGATGCGCATCACCTTGGCGGGCTGCTCGACCAGGTTCGTGACCGATCGTTCGTCCTCGCCGTTATCGCCCTGGCCTTGGAAATCCGGGCCGACCACCACGATGTGGGGGGTGTTGTTGTCCTCAGCATTCATAAGACTCACCGTACTAGCAGGATCTTCCCGACGTGCTCCCCAGATTCCAGCATTCGATGAGCTTCCGCGGCCTGCTCCATCGGCACCTCGGCGTACACGACCGGACGGACCGCGCCCGCGCTGACCAGCGGCCACACGTTCTGGACGACGCTGCGCACGATCACCCCCTTCTCCTCGACGGGACGCGAGCGCAGCGCGGTGCCGTGTACAGACGCGCGTTTGGCGAGCAGGGCGCCGAGGTCGATCTCGGCTTTGCCGCCGCCTTGAAGCCCGATGATCACCAGCCGTCCGCCGGTGCGCAGTGTCTGGATATTTCTGGACAGGTAGCTGGCGCCGATGATGTCGAGGATCACATCGGCCTGCACTTTTTCCGCAAAATCTTCCTCGCGGTAGTCGATGACCTCGTCGGCTCCCAGCTCCATGAGCCGCCGCGCCTTCTCCGCGGACCCGACCGTCGTGACCACCCGCGAGCCGAGCGCCTTGGCGAGCTGGACGGCGAACGTGCCGATGCCGCTGGCCCCGCCGTGGACCAGCAGCGTCTCACCCTTGCGCAGCCTGGCCAGCATGAACACGTTGGACCACACCGTGCACGCCACCTCGGGCAGCCCGGCCGCCGGCAGCAGCGGCACCCCCTCGGGCATCGGCATGACCTGCTGCCACGGCACGGCCACCTTCTCCGCGTACCCGCCGCCCGCCAGCAGAGCGCACACCTCGTCACCGGGCGTGAACTGCTCGACGTCCGTGCCGACCTCCACCACGGTGCCCGACACCTCCAGGCCCGGGTACGGCGGCGCGCCCGGCGGCGGCTCGTAGAACCCGCGGCGCTGGAGCACGTCGGCCCGGTTGACCGCGGAGGCCGCCACCTCGATGACGACTTCGTCCTGGTCGGGACGCGGATCGGGCACCTCCTGCCAGCGCAGTACCTCGGGCCCGCCGAACTCGGTTATCACAACGGCTCGCATGTCAACCACGGTAGCGGGGCAAGGAAGTTGTGGGTTGCCTGTGTTCATGGGAACGCGTGGCGTTACTCTGCAAGGTATTTGCTGCCCCTTTAGACCCACCCGAGGGGGAACACGGTGGCAAGACACGATCGAGAGGAATCTCTCGAGGAACAGCTGGCCTGGCTTGACGCGATCAAAGAGACGGAAGAGGCGCCGGTCAGGGTCAGCGCTGCGAACGCCCCCGTCGACGAGCCGGTTACGTCGCCGTACCCCCCTGACCCCTGGCAGCTCGTGCCGACGCACGACACGCCCACCCCGCCGCTGTTCCGCGCCGCCGTCGACACCGTATACGGGCCGGCCGCCGCCGAGGAGCTGCCGCAAGGGGAGAGCGAGGCCGCCGAGTGGCTGGAGACGGCCTCCAAGACGGACGACGCCAAGGACGAGCCGGTCGTGCCCCCTGTCAGCCTGGGCAGGCAGGACGACGACGCCTTCCTCGCTCCGCTGAAGCCGCTGCCGCGTCCTGACGACACCGACACGTACGCGCTGTCGTTCACGGAGACCGAGGAGCCCGCCGACCAGACGCGCGAGGAAGAGACCTCCTGGCCCAAACCGCCGTCGTGGACGACGACGCCTGAGACCTCTGATGAGCCGGAGCCGCGCGGGACGTTCGAGAGCACCGCCAAGCAGGAGGCCAAGGAGTCGCCGCTCGCCTTCGACGAGCCCGCCCCAGCCGGCGAGCCGAGCGCCACGGACAAGACGTCCACCGAGGGCGACCGGCCCACCTTCGACGAACCGCGCACCCCGGACGAACCACGCACCCCGGACGAGCCACGCACTCCGGACGAGCCCCTCGCCTCCAGCGGACCGCGCCAGGCGGACAAACCGCCCCTCTCCGACGAGCCTCGCCCCTTCGACGAGCCTCGCCCCTTCGAGGAGCCGCGTGGTCTCGACAGGCCGCGGGCGTTCGAGGAGCCGCGTGCGTTCGAGGAGGCGCGTCCTGTCGAGCGTGCACGGCCGTTCGAGCAGCCGGGCGCGTTCGAGCCGCCGTCAGAGGAGCCGCGTCCGGCCCGGCGCCGTCCCGCGCCGATCCCGGTCTTCACCGCCCCGCCGCGCCCCCCGGCCACCGGCAGGCCGAACGCCGACAGCCTCGACCCCGAGAGCCTGCTGCGTGGCAGGCGCAACGCGCCGTCCAAGGGCTGGCGCCGCCTGGTCTACAAGGCGTCCGGCGGCTGGATCAAGCCGGGCGAGCCGCCGGAGATCCGCCGCCGCCGCGAGCTGCTGACCAGGGCCCGCACCCAGGTCGCCACCGGGCACCACCGGGTGGCGGTGCTGAGCCTGAAGGGCGGCGTCGGCAAGACCACGACCACGGTCGGCCTGGGCGCGACGCTGGCCCAGGTGCGCGGCGACCGCGTGATCGCCGTCGACGCGAACCCCGACCGCGGGACCCTCTCCGACAAGGTGGAGCTGGAGACCTCGGCCACGGTCCGCGACCTGCTGAACGAGCGCGACCAGGTCAAGCGGTACGTCGACATCAGGGCGTTCACCTCCCAGGCCCCCTCGCGCCTGGAGGTGCTGGCCTCCGACCGCGACCCGTCGGTGTCGGAGGCGTTCAGCGGCGCCGACTACCAGGCGGTCTCGCAGGTGCTGGAGAACTTCTACTCGATCTGCATCACCGACTGCGGCACCGGGCTGCTGCATTCGGCGATGGGCGGCGTGCTCGGCCTCGCCGACCAGATCGTGCTGGTCAGCTCCCCGTCTGTGGACGGCGCCAGGGCGGCGTCGGCGACCCTCGACTGGCTGGAGGCGCACCACTACGGCGACCTGGTCAGGGAGGCGACGGTGGTGCTGTGCAGCGTCAGGCCGCGGTCGAAGTCGGCGGTCGACATCCAGAAGCTGGAGGCCCATTTCGCGGCCAGGTGCCGGGCGGTGATCCGCGTCCCCTACGACCCGCATCTGGAGGAGGGGGCGGAGATCGACCTCGACCGGCTGCAGGAGCCGACCAGGGACGCGTACCTCCAGCTGGCGGCGAGCGTCGGTGACGGCTTCGCGGGGGCCCACGACTAGAGCGGAGGGTGTGGGATTCGAACCCACGAGGCCATCGCTGACCTGGCCGCTTTCAAGGCGGCTGCACTCGTCCACTATGCGAACCCTCCAGTGCGCACACCACGATAGCGGCTGTCGTGGCAGCGGTGTACGTTCAGGAGGTGGCGGATCTCAGCGTTGAGGTGGAGCGTACTGGCGGTGTCGTGGTCGTGCGCCTCGGCGGAGATCTTGACAAGCTCACCGCGCCACGGCTCGGCGACTGCCTGTCCGGGCTGGTCCGGGAGGGCGAGGTCGAGTTCGTCATCGACGCGGCGCGGCTGTCGTTCTGCGATTCGAGCGGTCTGTGGGTGCTGGTCGAGCACCAGCGCAGGGTCGACGCCCGCCAGGGCAGGCTCAGGCTGACCGGCGTGCACGGGGTGCTGCTGCGCGTCCTGGACGTGACGGGCCTGAGAGCCGCCTTCGACGTCGCGCTACCCGCCCAGCTGTGACAGCAGCCACTTCGGCCCGACGATCTCGGCGCCGAGCTCGCTGACACGCTCCTTCAACGCCCGGTCGGCGGTGACGACGAGCACCCGCTCCCACGGCCTGGCCTTCCGGACGACGTCCACGACGGCGTCGTCGCCGCTGCCGGTTGCCGCCACCACCTGGACCCCGCCGACCGGCGCGGCGCCGCGCGCGGCGCCTTCGACGACCGCCAGGATGCTCGGGAACCACCGCGCGAGCACCGGGTGGCTCAGCTGGGCCGCGGCGACGTCGGCGATCAGCCGCTGGGCGGCGCCGAGCCGGTCGCGCCACCATCCGTGCTCGGCCCGCGCGCCGACGATGTTCGCCACGTCCAGCACGAGCAGGTCGGGGGCGAGCGTCGGCTGGATGGTCGCCCACGTCTCCGCGAAGCCGGGGTGCAGCTTCCTGGAGGCGATCTGCGCGAGCGGCAGCCAGCGCAGCTCGGTGCTCTCGCTGTTCGCGGGCGCCACGGCCAGCAGCTCCGGTGACTCGGCGATCACCGTCTCGAACGCCCACCCGCCGTGGTCGTCGAGGTAGACGCCCTTCACGCGCAGCAAGTCGCCGCTCAGCGCGGCCTCTTCGTACGCCTCCCGCAGCGCCCCGGCGACGGCGTCCTCGTGGCTGTCGAGGGCTCCGCCCGGCAGTCCCCACGTGCCGCCGTGGTGGCTCCACCAGGACCGCTTCTGCATCAGCACGTGCGGGACGCCCTGCTCGTCGTGGTGCACGGCGAGCAGCCCGGACGCGCCGTGCACCCCCCAGTGCCGGTGACCTCGCGAGCACTGCGCCCATCCGTCGCCGTCCTTAGCCGCCATACCTCGATTGTGCGGGAAACCCGGACGCCGCGACAGGAAGGCCGCGCCTGCGTGAGGCTGTCAGCCGAGCATGTCCGCGATCAGTTCCGCGTCGATCGCGGCCGGGGTGAGGCGGTAGCCCTCCGGCGGCTCGATCCCCATGAGGTGGCGGACCAGGAAGTCCCACCTGCGCCGGCTGACGTAGTGCTCGTAGCCGAAGAACGCGTGTTCCGCGCGGGGGACGATGAGCAGGTCGAAGTCCTTGTCGGCGGCGATGAGGCGGTCGACGAGCCGCAGCGTGAGGTGGGGGTGGACGTTGTCGTCCAGGCCGCCGTGGATCAGCAGCAGCTTCCCCTCGATCCTGTCGGCGATCTCGACGTTGGACGAGCGGGCGTAGTCCGCCTCGGCCGCGGGGCCGTCGTAGGTCTCGGCCCACCACAGGTGGTAGTACCGGTTGTCGTGGTTTCCGGCCTCCGAGACCCCGACTTTGTAGACGTCCGGAAACTCGGCCATGGCGCGGACGGTGGCGAACCCGCCGCCGGACAGGCCGAAGATCCCCACCCGGTCGAGGTCCATCCAGGGCCGGGTCTCGGCCAGTTGGCGCAGCGCCGCGACGTGGTCGTCCAGGTGGCCCGCGGTCTCGTACCGGCCGTAGGAGGCGTCGTGGAAGGCCTTGTCGCGTCCGGGGGTGCCGCGCCCGTCCACGGCCACCACGACGAACCCGAGCGCGGCCACCGCCTCGGCGTCGCAGCCGAAGATCCCGGGGTCGAAGGACGGGCCCACCCGGTTGATGTGCGGGCCGGGATAGGGGTGGTCGACGACCGGGTAGCTCCGGTCAGGGTCGAAGCCGTGCGGTTTGTACAGCACGCCGTAGATGTCGGTGCGGCCGTCGGCGGCCTTGACGCGGAACCGCTCGGGAGGGGTCCAGCCGGTCGCGGTGAGCCGGGTGATGTCGGCCCGCTCCAGCTCGACGATCACCCGTCCGTCCCATCCGCGGACGCTGATGACCGGGGGAGCATCCGTGGTGGACGCCGAGTCGAGGAAGTAGTCCTTGCTGTCGGGGACGGTGACGACGTGGTCCAGGTCGTCTTCGGTGACCCGGGCGAAGCCGGAGCCGTCCAGGCCGGCCCGGCACACCGTCCGGCGGTAGGGGTCGGAGGCGACCAGGCCGGAGGCGACGAAGGAGACCACCCGCTCGGCCTCGTCCACGTGCAGGATCTCCTGCACCGCCCACTGCCCGGACGTCACCTGCGCGCGCAGCCGTCCGGAGCGGGTGTCGTACAGGTAGAGGTGGCCCCACCCGTCGCGCTGGGAGTACCACAGCACCTCCTCCCCGCTCGACAGGACCCTGACCATGGGCGCCTGCCCGAGTTGCTGGGCCGGCTCCACCCGGGTGTCGCCCGTCTCGGTCAGCACGGTCGTCACCTCCCCGGTTTCGGGGTCGAGCCGGCGCAGCTGGAGGGTGCGCACGTCTCGGGACTGCTGCAGGTAGTACACCGCGGAGCCGTCCTCCGCCCACCAGGCCCATCCGGTGCTGATCGGCGACATGAGCGGGATCGGCAGCGGTTCGGTCCGCGCCCGGACGGAGGCGCCGGTCGCGAGGTCGAGCACGACGAGCTCGCCCACGGGCAGCGCTTCGTCGCCGGGGAAGGCGTACCGCTGGGTCAGCAGCCTGGGCGCGCCGCCGTCGTCCGGCATGGACTCCACCAGGTGCGTCGTGCGGACCGCGCGCTGATCGGTCTGGTGTGTCAGGACGCGCGTCGAGTCGGGCGACCACGCCACGGCGGGAGGCAGGCGAGGCAGCCCGATCTTGTTCAGCAGGACGGACGGCGTGAACGGGCTCGCCCCGTACTCGTGGTCGACGTCGCCGTCGGAGGTCAGGGGCCGCTCCTGGCCGTCCCGCAGCGAGCGCACCCACAGGTCGTGGTCGCGCGGGAAGACCGCGTGCCGCTGGTCCGGCGAGGTGACGTCGAGGAAGCCGCCCGGCTGGTGGCCCGCCACCTTCTCGCACGCGTAGCCGTCCAGCGGGCACCGCCAGTGCGCGTCGAACGCGTCGAACTCGACCGCGCCGGCGGTGAGCTCGATGGCGTCGAACGGCAGCGCCGCCGCGTCCACGTCGTGCCCCGACGCCGCTGACAGCGCGGACGCCAGCTTCTCGTGGTCGAACGCCGGTTCGCGGGTGCCCGCCTTCGGGTCGACGAGGACGAACCTCCTCCCCTCGGACGTGCGCACCGCGTACCAGAAGCGGGCGCCGCCGTCGATCCACTGCGGCCTGATCTTGCCGCCGTGGACGAGCTTGGACCGGTTGTGCCGCATCAGCTGCTCGGCGGTCTGGTAGGCCGAGACGTCGAGCCGGGTCGTCTCCATGGATGATCTTCCTTCCGTTTCGGTGGGGTCAGTGGTTGCGGACGAGTGGCGCGCTCGCGTCCGGTTCCTCGACCGGACCGGCCTTACGGTCGCGCAGCAGGAGGAGGGCCAGGACGGCGGAGGCGAGCACGCCGCAGGCGCCGGCCACGAAGGCGACGGACATCGCGCTGGTGAAGGCGTCGCGGGCGGCCGCCGCCAGCCCGGCGTCTCCGGTGCGGGCGGCCACGCCGAGCGCGTCGGCGATCGAGTGGCGGGCCGCCTCGGGCGCCGAGGCGGGCATGGCGCCGGTGAAGGTGCCGGCCAGGACGCTGCCCAGGGCGGCGACCCCGAGCGCGGCACCGGCCTGCTGGACGGTGTCGTTGAGCGCGGACCCGACCCCGGCGTGCTCGGGCGGCACGGCTCCCATCAGCGCCGCGATGGCTGCCGGCTGCGCCAGGCCGGCTCCGATGCCGAACAGGACCAGGGCCGCGGCCACCATCGGGAAGCCGTCGTCGGCCGAGAGGGTCGCCAGCACGCCGAACCCGGCCGCCAGCACGACCAGCCCGGCGACGGCCAGGGGCCGGTTGCCGATCTTCTGGCCCAGGGTGGCGCCGACGCCGTTGACCACGATCACGGCCAGCGCCATCGGGGCGAGGGCCAGGCCGGCCTGCGTGGGCGAGTAGCCGAGCACGAACTGCAGGTACTGGGTCAGCGCCAGCAGCAGCCCGCCGTTGCCGACCTGCACCAGCACGAGGGAGAGGCTGCCGCCGCTGAAGTTGCGGTCGCGGAACAGCTCCAGCGGCACCATCGGGTACGGCGTGCGGATCTCCCAGATCACGAACCCCACCAGGCTGAACACGGCGACGGCGAGCGCGGCGAGGGTGCCCGGGTGGGCGAGTCCGTGCTGCGGCAGTGCGATGATCACCCAGACCAGGGCGGTCATGCCGGTCGCGGACAGGACCGCGCCGAGAGGGTCGGGCTTGCGCCACGGCCCTCTGGACTCCGGCATCCACGCCAGGGCCGCGACGATCGCCAGCACCACGACGGGGACGTTGATCAGGAAGACCGAGCCCCACCAGAACCTGGCGATCAGGGCTCCGCCCACGACCGGGCCGCCGACCATGCCGACCATGAGCACCGAGCTCCAGATCGACATCGCCTTGCGCCGCTCGGTGTCGTCGAACACGGTGATGAGGATCGACAGCGTGCTCGGCATGACCAG
Organism: Nonomuraea sp. NPDC000554; assembly: GCF_040300065.1. Lineage (NCBI taxonomy): Bacteria > Bacillati > Actinomycetota > Actinomycetes > Streptosporangiales > Streptosporangiaceae > Nonomuraea > Nonomuraea sp. NPDC000554. Next base: position 133,889 of record NZ_JBEPDC010000018.1, read on the forward strand.
CGCGCCGCCGACTCCCATCAGGACGCGGCCGGCGATCAGCTGTTCCGGGCTCGCGGCGTAGGTGGCCACGAGTGAGGCGGCCCCGAAGACCAGCAGGCCGATGATCATTATGCGGCGCCGGCCGTACCGGTCCGACAGGCTGCCGGCGGTGAGGAGCAGGCCGGCGAAGACCAGGATGTAGCCGTCGATGATCCACTGGATGTCCTGGGTGCTCGCCCCGAGGTCGTTCGTCAGCGGCGGGATCGCCACGGTGAGCACGCCGTTGTCGACCACGAGAACCCACGTGCTGAGACAGAGCACGACCAGGATGAGCCAGCGCCGGGGATGGCGATCCATCACAACCTCCTTGAACGATGTGCAGCTGCTGCACAGTGTGCATCACAACTGCACGGTGTTCAAGTCATGGACAGTGTTCGAGTTCCTTGAAGCTGTACAGTGACTCGCACGGTGTACAACTGACCGGTATCCTGGGCCGGGAGAGCAAGGAGGCCGCATGCCAGCCGAAGAGCAGTCGTTCCCCTCGGTGTGGGCCCGCCCGCGACGGCGGCGGCGCGAGCAACCGGCGCTGAGCCAGGAGCAGATCGTGTCCGAGGCCCTTCAGCTCCTCGACAGCGAGGGCATCGACGCCCTGAGCATGCGACGCCTCGGCAACCGGCTCGGCGCCGTCGCCACCGCCGTCTACTGGCACGTGGCCAACAAGGACGAGCTGATCGAACTGGTCATCGACGAGATCTACGGCGAGGTGGAGGTGCCGGAGGTCGACGATCCGGCAGCCTGGCGCGAGGCGGCGGCCGCGACCGCGCGCAGCCTGCGCTCGATGATCCTGCGCCACCCGTGGATCGTCTCCGTGATCGACGAGGTGGCGCTGTGTTACCTCGGGCCGAACCTCATGCGGGCCTCCGACCGCATGCTCGGCATCTTCACCGCCGGGGGCTTCGACCTGGTGGAGGCCGACCAGGCCATGAAGACGCTCATCGCGTACGTCCTGGGGATGGCGGCCAGCGAGGCCGCGATGCTGACCAGGCTCGCCGGCAGTGGCCGCACCGAGCAGGAGTGGGTGGAGAGCATCTCGGCGAGCGCCGAGGAGGCCGCCCGGCCGTACCCGCGGCTGCACGCGCTGTACACGACCGACCCCTTCAGCAACCCGGAGAGGGTGCGCGTCGACAACTTCGGCTACGGGCTCGACCGGGTCCTCGACGGCCTCCAGGCCCGGCTCACCGCGGCGAAGAGCTAGCCCGTTTCACGTCCCGGGGACCCGTGCTATTTGATCAGCGCGGCTGCATGATGGTGAGGTGAGCGTTTCACCGGAAGGTGGTTCCGGCGAGGCATCCGGCTCGGGGCGGGCCAAGCGGATCGTGTGGTTGGCGGGGTTGTGTTCCGCGATATTGATCGCGGTGGGTGGAGCCTGGTTCACAGGCCTGTTCGGCGTGGTCGCCGACTCGGGTGAGGCTGCGGATGTCGTCCAGGACACCCTGGGGCGGCCGGCGCTTCGCGTGAGCGTCGTCCAGCAGCGCGGGCAGTTGACCGCCACGGCGCTCAGGGAGCGTCCGAAGGGGGCCGACAAGAGCGTCCTCCTCGGCGGAGAGACGGCGCAGGGGCAGTTGCTCGACCTGGTCAGGCGCCGTCAGGGCGCAGCGGTCGGCAAGGCGGTCGTGCGGGTGGAGCTGACCGGCGGGCGCAAGTCGGTGCGTGTCGTCGGCGCTCGTCCGGTCGTGAAGAAGGTGGGCGCACCGCTGACGGCCGCCCTGCTCGCCTGCGAGACGGCGGGAGAGGAGAACACGGTCGAGATGGTGGCCCGCCTCGACCCGGTGTCACCGGCGTTCCTGGGCAAGCCGCCGAGCAAGCGTCCGTACTTCGAGTCAAGGACCATCTCCCTGAAGCGGGACGAGCAGGTGACACTCGACATGACGGTGATGCCGGGACGAGGCGTCTACGACTTCACCATCATGATCGACTATCAGTACGACGGCAGAACGGAGACCCAGGAGGTCTTCGACGCCGACGGCAGGCCGTTCCGGGTGACGAGCGCCGTCGCGCCCGGAAGGTACGGCGTGGTGTACCAGCCCACGACGACCGCGGAGAGCTATCACGCGCTGCGCAAGACGGAGGTCGAAGCCTACTTCCGGAATCGGGGCGTCAGGGGATGCTGAGCGTCCGGCGCTTCCTGCCGACCGCGTTGCTGGTAGCGGCGCTCGCGCTCGTGGCGGACTCGGCGCCGGTTCCCGCGCACCGGCCGGCGTCGGCGCTGCCCACCGGGATCAGCGAGGCGTGGTCGTTCGCCTCGAAGGGGCTCGGCCGGAGCATGGACGCGCGTCCCGCGATGGTGGTGGGGGCGGAGGTGATCCTTCCGAGCGGCCCCACGCCGTCGCTCTCCGGCGACCTGGAGGTGCACGACGTGAGCACGGGCCGGACGCGGTTGTGGCGCGAGGACTTCCTGCTCGGCGACGACGTCTCCGTGGTGGTGGGCGACATCCTCGTCTCGGCGGGAAATCGGGGCGGGCCCGGCGTCGTGACCGGGTTCGAACTGGGAAAGGACCGGCATCTCTGGACACGGGAGCTGGCGGAGCACGCCGACGGGATGGTGGTCGCCGACCGCAAGGCGATCCTTGTGGTCGGTCCGACGGTGCTGGCGCTGCTGCCGGACAGCGGGGCCGTGGCCTGGGAGAAGACGCTGCGGCGCGACTGCTACTACGCCGCCGACTCGTGGGGACGGCTCGTCACGCTGTCCGAGATGTGCACGAACGAGCCCGGCAGCCGGAGCCTCGTCCTCGACGCGAGCAGCGGTGCGCAGGTGCTGGACGAGCGCGTCGCGGACGGGAAGGACCCCTCCTTGCGGGCGGCGCTCGGAGAGCTGGTCCTGCGGGAGTCCCCCGGAGGACTGGAGTATGTCGGGGCGGGCGGTGCCGTGCGTCACCGCGTCCCGGGATCCGGCATCGAGGTGGAGCAGGTGATCCAGGGGCCGCGGGGCAGCGGCATGGTCATCGCGTCGGCCGACGGCGGGCGGTCGGCGATGGCCTACGACGAGGCGGCGCACCTGCTGTGGAAGCGGCCCGGCCTGCCTGACGTGTGGGGCCCAGAGAGGGAACCACTCGTGAGCGCCGATCGCCGGTTCGCTTACTCGCTGCTGAACCCGAAGGCCGACGAGGGCGACGCGCTGGTGTTCCTCGACGTGCGGTCGTTAGCGGACGGGCGACGAGCGATCTTTCCGCTTCCGCTCCACGGGCTGGGCGCCAGCATCCTGGGCGTCTCGGGGAACTCCGTGGTCATCAGGGCGACCGGGGCGGACGGGCCCGCGGTGACCGTGTTCCGCCTGGAAGGGGCGGATCAGGCGGGAGAGTCGATCGAGGTGCACGGAACGCGCTTCGCCGCCTGGCCGGACCCGTGCTCGCTCCTCCCCCCAGACACGCTGCCCGCCGGCGGCAAGGGGTACGACCACCGGCCGGAGACGGAGTTCGGGAGACCCGCCGTCTGCACGTTGATCCCGTCCGACGAGCACGATCCCGTCCTGCGGGTCGCCATCGCGTGGATGGCGGACACGCCTGGGTTCGCCGGCCGTCTCCTTGCTGCCGCGCGTTTCGACGACGAGCAGAACGATCCCGCCGAGCACGGCCTGCGAGCGCTCGGCGGGGGAGCGTACCTGCGGGCGCACGAGAACGGTCACGGTCACCAGGACCTGGCCCTGGTCGTGGTGGGCCGGCTCGTTGTCAGCCTGCAGGCCGTGGACGACGAGCGGGCAACAGTGAAGTACGCGAAGGTCCTGGCCGCGCACCTGCACAACCGGTGAGGCCGGTCGTGCCAGCCGACCCGGAAGCGCTCGTGATCAGGACTGCCGAGCCGCCTCGCTGATCAGCGGGAGAAGCGCGTGATCAGGAGCGCGGAGCGGCCTCGCTGATCAGCGTGAGAATCGTGTGATCAGGAGCGCCAGCCGGCGTTCGTGGTCCTCGCGGCGGAGCCTGCCGTTGCGCATGAGCGTGATGAGCCCGTGCAGCCCGCTCCAGAAGGTCTCGGTCAGCACCTCCAGGTTGTCGTCCTTCGCCAGCGGGCGCAGGCTCTCGCGCAGCTCGCCGAAGCTGGCCTGTAGGGCGGCAGGCGCCTGGGGGGTGGCGAACGGCAGGTCGACGGCGTGCGCGAACATCGCGTCGTAGAGCGCGGGTCGTTGCTCGGCGAACGCCGCGTACGCAGCGCCGACGGCGGCGAGCGTCTGCTGCGGGCTCGCCGCCGTGCGGGCCGCGTGCAGTTCGGCGGCGAGGTCGGCGAAGCCCTCCAGCGCGACCGCCGTCATGATGGCGGTCTTGCCCTTGAAGTGGCTGTAGAGGACCGGCTGGCTGTACTCGATCTCCTCGGCGAGCCGCCGCGTGGTCACCGCGTCCCAGCCTTCTGATTCGGCCAGTTCCCGCGCGGCCGTGACGATCAACCGTTCCCGCTCTGCTCGCTCGCGCTCCCGGCGACTCTGAATCGACATGACAGTCATCCTAGCACCGCTAGCGTTCCTGTCGAGGTTATGCTAGTTTCGCTCTTGCATCTAGCGCTGCTAGCAAACGGAGAACGTCATGCTCACCACCGCCGCCTACGGACTGGCCATCGCCCTCGACCTCCTGATCCTCTTCATCGGCTGCCGCTTCCTCGTGGTGCCGCAGGCCGCGGCGGCCGGCTACGGAGTCGCCGCCAAGCCGGACGGAGACGCCGCCTACCTGACCATCAAGGGCGTGCGCGACGTCACCTTCGGCGTCGTCGGTCTCGCCCTGCTCGCCTTCGCGGGCGCCCGCGCCGAGGCCTGGTTCATGGTCGCCGTCGCCCTCGCCCCTCTCGGCGACACGCTCATCGTCCTGCGCCACGGCGGCACCAAGGCGGCCGCCTTCGGCATCCACTTCGCCACCGCCGTGACCGTCCTCATCAGCGCCGCCCTGCTGTTCGCCGTCTGAAAACCCGCACCCGAGCAAGGAGTCACACCGATGTCGCTGATCGTGCCGAACTTCAACGAGTCCGTCGTCGTCCGATCCGCTGAGGCCGAAGTGATCGGACAGGCCCCCACCACCATCCGGCTGCTGGCCGACAGCAGCTCGACCGGCGGCGCGCTGTCGACCCAGCGGGTCAGCCTGACCGGCGGCGCCGACGGAGCCAAGCCGCACCACCACGCCAACTCCGCCGAGCTGTTCTACATGCTGGACGGCACCGCCCAGCTGCTGTCCGGGGAGCAGGTCGTGACCGCGGAACGCGGCGACCTGGTGATCGTGCCCCCTGGTCTCCCGCACGCCTTCGCCGCCGCGCCGGGCGAGGACGCCGACATCCTCATCGTCATCACGCCGGGCGTCGAGCGGTTCGAGTACTTCCGCCACCTGGAGCGCGTCGCGTACGGAAAGGTGCCGCCCGAGAGCCTGCTCGAGGTCCAGGAGCTCTACGACACCTACTTCCTCAACAGCGCGACCTGGGACAGCGCCCGCAAGGGCGATATGTCCGGCTTGTGATGACGTCATGGTCGATCGGTGATCGCATCCCTGGGGCTCCGAGCCCGTGACCAGCAGGATTGTCGCCATGAACCCCATCGCCGCCGCGCTGGTCGCCCTGGCCGTCGCCCCCACTGTTCCGGCCGCCCAGATCGCCTCGCCCACCTGGGACGCGTGCCCCGCCGCCGTCGACCAACGGCAGGAGTGCACGACCCTCCAGGTGCCGCTCGACTACAGCGCGCCGGCCGGCGAGACGATCTCGCTGGCCGTCTCCAGGATCCGGACGGCCAAGCCGGGCCTGCGCAGGGGCGTCCTGGTCATCATCCCCGGCGGGCCGGGCAGCCCCGGCCTGAACCGTCCCAGCACGCTGGCGGGCCGCCTGCCCCAGGACGTGCTCGACCGTTACGACCTCGTCGGCTTCGACCCGCGCGGCGTCGGCCAGAGCACGCCCGTCAGCTGCGGCCTCGACCACGACGACCTCGCCCCGACCCGGCTCAAGCCCTGGCCCTCGGCGGACGGCGACATCACCGAGAACGTGAACTGGTCGCGCAGGATCGCCGAGGCGTGCGCCCGCAACGCCGGGCCGCTCCTGCGCCACATCAGCACCCGCGACGAGGCGAGGGATCTCGACCGCATCCGCGCCGCCCTGGGCGAGCAGCGCCTGTCGTACTGGGGCGTCTCCTACGGGACCTACGCCGGCGCCGTCTACGCCACGATGTTCCCCGACCGTACCGACCGGGTCGTGCTCGACAGCAACGACGACCCCGACCCGCACCGGGTGGCCCGCACCTGGCTGTCGAACTACGCGGTGGGCGTCGAGGACCGCTTTCCCGACTTCGCCGCGTGGGCGGCGGCCCGCGACGGCGAGTACGGCCTGGGCGCCGACCCGGCCGCGGTCCGCAGCACCGTGATCGGGCTCGCCGCCCGGCTGGACCGGGACCCCCTGCCCTGGCAGGGCGGCAACCCGTCCGAGCTGAACGGCAACGTGCTGCGGGAGACGATGCTCAACGCCTTCTACTCCGACGCGAACTTCCCCGCACTGGCCGGGCTGATGAAGGCGGCGCTGGCCTCGGGGCCGCTGCCCGCACCCAACACCCCGCCGGACGCGGTCATGCAGACCATCGCCGCCACCGCCGGCGCGACCATGTGCAACGACGTGGAGTGGCCCGACTCGGTCGGCACGCACCAGCGGCTGGTCACCCGCAACCGGGCCGCCTACCCGCTCACCGCGGGCATGCCGGTCAACATGGGGCCGTGCGCCTTCTGGCCCTACCGGCCCGCCGAGCGGCCCGTGCGGGTCACCTCGCGCGGCCCGTCCAACGTCCTGCTCGTCCAGAACCTGCGTGACCCCTCCACCCCGCACAGCGGCGCGCTGCGGATGCGCGAGGCGTTCGGCCAGCGGGCGCGCATGGTCAGCGTGGACTCGGGCGGCCACGGCTCCTACCTCGCCAACGGCAACGCCTGCGGCGACAGGACCGTGACCGAGTTCCTGGTCAGCGGCCGGCGCCCGGCCCGCGACGTGCTCTGCGACTGACCCCGGCAGGCCGGCCTTCCCCGCCTCCCCCGCGATGTGCTCTGCGACTGACCCCGGCAGGACCGCCTTCCCCGCCTCCCCCGTAGTCTTGCCTCGGTCTGACGCGGGGGGAGCGGGGTGTCGCAGGTTCCGGTGCCTCGGCTGGCGCGGGCGATCGTGGTCGTGGTGCTCGCCGGGTTCACGTCCGTCTACGTGCTCGCGGGCTCGGCGCTCGCGATCGTGGCGTTCGGCCTCCAGCTCGTCTACGTGCTGCGGCCCCTGCGCCGGTTCAGGCGGCCGTGGCTGCTGGTCGTGCAGGCGATCGTCGGGTACGCGGCCACGCTCGGGTTCGACACCTCCGTCGGGCTGCTCGGTTTCCTCGGCGGGTCGCTGCTGCTGACCCCTGCCTGGCCGCTGGCCCCGCTGGTGGCCGTCAGCGCCGCGGTGATCGGCCCGGTGGACCCCGCGATCAGCATGGTGCTCGTCGCGCTGGTGGTCTACGGGCTCACCCGGCTCACCGAACGGGTGGACGAGGTGCACGCCGCCCGGCTGGCCCTGGCGATGGCGGCGGCGGCCGAGGAGCGGCTGCGGATCGCCACCGAGCTGAGCGACGGCTTCGGCAGCGGGCTGGCGGCGATCTCGACCGGCGTCCGGGCCGTCCTGGGGCAGCCGGAACGCGCGGCGGAGGTGCTCGGTGAGGTCGTCAGCACGGCTCGCCGGTCCCTCGCGGACGCCAGGGGCGCCGCCGCGGGCTACCGCGCCTCGTCCCTGACGCCCGAGATGACGACCGCTCGGGCGATGCTGACCGCCGCCGGAGTCACGACGGAGATCCGTGCCGGGCACCGCGAGCCGCTGGGCCCCGCGGGCGCGCTGCTCGCGGCGGTGCTGCGGGAGACGGTGACCGAGGCCGTGCGGCGGAACACGGCCAGGACGTGCGTGATCGAGACCACCGCCGACGCGGTCGAGCCGGGCGGGATGGTACGGCTGCGCGTCACGCACGACGGCGCCCCCACGGCCGAGGACGGTTACCTGGCCGACCTGGCCCGGCAGTTGGAGCAGGCAGGCGGCGGCCTGGTCACGGGTTTGTCCGCCGAGGGCTGGCTGACCGTCGAGGCGGCGCTGCCCGAAGGGCCGGTGGAGAGCACCGACGACCCGGGCGCCTATCGGCTGTCCGTCGCGCTGCTGGCCGCCGTGCTGGCCGGGTTCGTGGTCAAGGGGCTGCTGATCGTCCCGGAGAGCCTGGTGGTGCCCGCGGCGGCCTGCCAGGTGCTGATCGTCGCCATGCAGATCCGGGTGATCAACGGGCGGTACATGCGCGCGCTCGCGCTGATGGCGCTGCTCACCTACCTGCCGATACCCGTGTTCGGGAAGGCGTGGCTGGGCGTGGCCGGGTTTCTCGCCGGCCCGGTGCTGCTCGCGTTCCGGTGGACGGTGGCCTGGCCGCTGGTGGCGGCCGTGATGACGAGCGTGACGGTGAGCTCGGTGCTGCTCGGCCTGCCGCTCCCGGTGACGGTCAACTACACCGTGAGCACGCTGGTGACAGGGCTGGTCGTGTACGGGCTGCTCGAGCTCGCCCAGCTGGTGAAGGAGTTGCAGGAGGCCAGGGAGGCGCTGGCCCGGTCGGCCGTGGTCGAGGAACGCCTGCGCGCCGCCCGGGACCTGCACGACCTGCTCGGGCACAGCCTGGCCGCCATCCTGCTCAAGTGCGAGCTGGCCAGACGCCTCGACCCGGTACGGGCCAGGGCCGAGCTGGAGGACGTGCTCGCCATGGCCGGGAAGGCGGAGGCCGACCTGCGGGTCGTCTCCGGAGGGCAGCAGGCGCTGTCGCTGGCGGCCGAGGCCGAGTCGGCACGGTCGGTGCTGGTCGCCGCGGACATCCGGGTGGAGCTGGACCTGGCGCACGACGAGCTGCCCGCCGAGGTGGAGAACGTCCTGGCCACGGTGCTGCGCGAGGCGGTGACCAACGTGCTCAGGCACAGCTCGGCCCGGCACTGCGCGATCACGACGGCGGCGGGGGAGGGCACGGTACGGCTGGCCGTGCGCAACGACGGTGTCCGCTCCGCCGGAGGGCGGCCCGGCTCGTCCGGGATCGGCAACCTGACCACCCGCCTGGCGGCGCTGGACGGGCGGCTCGGCACGGCCTGTGCGGACGGCTGGTTCGAGCTGACGGCCGAGGCGCCGACCCCGGTGCCGGCGGGTTAGATCCAGCCCGCCTCGGTGGCGATGCGGACGGCGTCCGTGCGGTTGCGGGCGTTCAGCTTGGCGACGATGGCCGTCAGGTAGTTGCGTACCGTCCCCGCGCCGAGGAAGAGCTGGGCCGCTATCTCCGTCGCGTCGGCGCCGCCCGCGACCAGGCGCAGCACGTCGGCCTCCCGGGGCGTGAGCGGGTTGTCGGCCAGGTCCCAGGCGGTGACCGCGAGCGAGGGGTCGAGCACCCGTCCTCCCGCCGCGACCTTGCGGATCGCCGCGACCAGGTCCTCGGGCGGCGCGGTCTTCAGCAGGAATCCGTCCACCTGCGCGCCGAGCGCGCGGCGCAGGTGGCCCGGCTTGCCGTGCCCGGTCAGCATGAGCGTCCGGCACGACGGCAGCTTCGCGCGCAGCTCGGCCGCGGCGGCCAGGCCGTCGAGCGTGCCGGGCATGTCGACGTCGAGCACCGCGACGTCCGGCAGATGCACCAGGGCCGAGGGGACGGCGGCGTCGCCCGACTCGACCGCGGCCACGATCTCCAGATCCGGTTCGAGGCCGAGCAGCGCGACCAGGGCGCCTCTGATGACGTGCTGGTCCTCCGCCAGCAGCACACGAATCACAGGGATATGTCTACCAGTGTCCGGATCATGACGAGGTCATGGCGTACGCGTGACCGCCTCTCTGGGCCGCGCCGCCCCCGTCCAGGAGGGTCGAAGCATGACAGATGTGGTGCGTTTGGACGCCGTGAGCAAGGTGTACGGGAAGGGCCAGGGCGCGGTCGCGGCTCTGCGCGAGGTGTCGGTGGGCATTCCCCGCGGGAGCTTCACCGCGGTCATGGGCCCGTCGGGGTCGGGCAAGAGTACGTTCCTGCACTGCGCGGCGGGCCTGGACGTGCCGTCCTCGGGCTCGGTCCGGCTCGGCGGCACCGAACTGGCCGGGATGGACGAGACGGCGCTGACCGAGCTGCGCAGGCAGCGCGTCGGCTTCGTGTTCCAGGCGTTCAACCTGGTCGCGGCGCTCACCGTGATCGAGAACATCACGCTGCCCCTGCGGCTGGCGGGCGTCCGGCCGGACCGGGCCTGGCTGGACGAGGTGGTGTCCAGGGTGGGCCTGGAGGGGCGGGCCGGCCACCGTCCCGCCCAGCTGTCGGGCGGCCAGCAGCAGCGGGTGGCCATCGCGAGGGCGCTGGTGACCAGGCCCGAGGTGGTGTTCGGCGACGAGCCCACCGGCGCGCTCGACACGATGACCGCCCGCGACGTGCTGACGCTGCTCCGGGAGATCGTGGACACGACGGGGCAGACGGTGGTGATGGTCACCCACGACCCGGTGGCCGCGTCCTACGCCGACGTGGCGCTGTTCCTGGCCGACGGCAGGATCGTGGACTCCGTGACGGCTCCCACCTCGGAGCAGGTCGCCGAGCGGATGACCAGGCTGGGAGCGTGGGTCCGTTGATCTCCCTGGCTGTGAGGACGCTGCGGCACCGCGTGGCCGCGTTCGCCGGCGCGTTCGTCGCGCTGCTCTGCGCCGCCGCGCTGGTCTGCGCCTGCGGCATGCTGCTGGAGACGGGACTGCGCGGAGGCGTCGCCCCCGAGCGCTACGCGGGCACTCCGATGATCGTCACCGGCGACCGGTTCGTCCGCCAGACGATCCGCGAGCCGAAGAAGACCAAGACGAAGGCCAAGCCGGTGTCGGAGCGGGCCTGGGTTCCCGCGTCCCTGGCCGAACGGCTGCGCCGGGTCCCCGGCGTCTCGCGGGTGGTGACCGAGGTGACCTTCCCCGCCTACCTCGCGGGCCGCCCCTTCCAGGGGCACGGCTGGGAGTCTGCGCCGCTCACCCCGTTCACGCTGCGCACGGGACGCGAGCCGAGGACGGAGGGCGAGGTCGTCGTGGAGGCCGGGACGGGAATCTCCGTGGGCGCGCGCCTGCCCCTGAGGACGTCGGCGGGCACCGGGACCTACCTGGTCACCGGCGTCACGTCCCAGGACCTGCCCGGCCAGGACTCCCTGTTCTTCGCCACCGCCGAGGCCCGGCGCCTGGCAGGACGGCAGGGGCAGGTCAGCGCGGTCGGCGTCTTCCCCGCAGTGGACGTGTCCGGAGCGCTGCACGGCACGACGGCCCTCGCCTACACCGGGGACGAACGCGGGACCGTCGAGTTCCCTGACGCCGAGAAGGCCCGGGTGAAGCTGATCAGCCTGGGCGGCGCCCTCGGCGGCACCTCGCTGCTGGTGGCGATCCTCGTCGTGGTCGGCACGTTCGCGCTCTCCATCCAGCAGCGCCAGCGAGAGATCGCGCTGCTCAGGGCCGTCGCGGCCACCCCGCGCCAGGTCCGCCGGATGCTCGGCGGCGAGGCGCTGCTGGTCAGCGTGGTGGCCGGTGTTCTCGGCTCGGCGGCCGGAGTCGGCCTGGGGTTCTGGTTGCGGTCCAGGTTCGTCGCGCTGGACGCGATGCCGGAGAACCTGCAACTGGTGGTCGGCCCGTTCCCGGTGCTCGCCGCGCTGGCGGCCACCGTGGCGGCGGCGTGGGCGGCGGCTCGCCTCTCAGCCCGCCGCGCGGTGCGGATCCGTCCGGTCGAGGCGCTCGGGGAGGCGGCCCTTCCCGCCGCGCGGATCCCTCGGGGCAGGCTGGTCGCGGGGCTGCTGTGCGCCGGGGGCGGCGTCGTGCTGACGGTGGTGCTGTCGTCCCTGTCGGCAGAGGCGGCGGCGAGCCCGGTCACCATGCTCACCGCGCTGGTGTGGACGGTCGCCGTGGCCCTGCTCGGCCCGCTGATCGCGGACGTGGCGACGGCCGTGCTCGCGGTGGCGCTGCGCACGTCCCGGGTGGGCGGGTACCTGGCCGCCGCCAACCTCAGGGCCGGGGTCAAGCGGCTGGCCTCCGTCATCACGCCGCTCACCCTGATGGTGGCGATGACCTGCGTGATCCTGTTCGTGCAGACCACCATGGGGCACGCGGCGCAGGAGCAGGCGGCTGCGGGCACCAGGGCGGGGCACGTCCTCGGGCCGCACGTCCCGTCCGGCGTGGCGGCGGCCGTGCGGAAGGTCCCAGGGGTCGAGGCGGTCACCGAGGTGCTGCACACCTCGGTGCGGGTCGGCCTCGACAAGTACGGCGCGCAGGCCGTGACCCCCGACGGGCTCGGCAGCACCATGGACCTGGGCGTGCTCTCCGGCTCGCTCGACGACCTCGACGACGGCTCCGTCGCGGTCAGCCGGACGGCCGCCGAGCGGCTCGGCGTCACGGTGGGCGAGAAGATCCGGCTGACCCTCGGTGACGGGACGCCCGCCGAGCTGCGCGTCATCGCCGTCTACGCCCGCGGGCTCGGGTTCGGCGACCTCACGCTCTCCCACGCGCTGGTGGCTCCGCACGTGGACGACCCGCTCGGGACGGCGCTGGTCGCGGCCCCCACGGTGACGCGGGCGGACCTGGAACGGGCGGTGCCGGGGATCGGGGACGCGTCCCCGGGTGCCGAGGCGGGCACGTCCAACGCGGAGGTCTCCTACGTGGCGATGGGCCTGATCATCGCGTTCACCGCGATCGCCGTGGTCAACACCCTGGCCATGTCGACGTCGGCGAGGTCGCGGGAGCTCGCCCTGCTGCGCCTGGTCGGCACCACGCGGCGGCAGGTGCTGCGGATGCTGCGGCTGGAGACCCTGGCGGCGGTCGCGATCGCCGTGGTCATCGGGACGGGCATCGCGCTGCTCACCCTGTCGGCGTTCAGCGTGGGCATGACGGGCTCGCCTGTGCCGCACATCCCGCCGCTCGGCTACCTCGCGGTGGTCGTCGCCGCGTCCGCGCTCGCCCTGCTCGCCACCGTCCTGCCTGCCCGTGCCGCCCTCACCGGCCGCCCGGCCGACGCGCTCGGCGCACGCGAGTAGGTGGCACCGAGCTGCCTCGGGCGGGCTCGCTGAAACACTTCGGCTGGACCGGACATCTCCTCACGTGTGTTCACCCACCGGAAGGAACGCCATATGGGGCCATCAGAGCCCAAAGAGCGCTTCGAGGAGATCTATGCGGCGCATTATCCGGCCGTCGCCACCTATATCAGGCGAAGAACTGACTCGCCCGATGACATCGCGGACGTGATCGCCGAGACGTTCACCACCGCCTGGCGGCGCATCCACGACGTGCCGGAGGGGAGCGAGACCAGGCTCTGGCTGTACGGGGTGGCCAGGCGCGTGCTCGCCAACCACTTCCGCGCCCAGGACCGCCGCACCGCGCTGGCCCAGCGGCTGCGCGAAGAGTTCACGATCAGGGCGGAGCCCACGCCGGTACGCGACTCGGGGGCCGCGTACCAGGCGTTCAGGCGGCTGTCCGACGACGACAGGGAGCTGCTCGCGCTGGTCGCCTGGGAAGGGCTCAGCGGCCCTGAGATCGCCAAGGTGCTGGGCTGCTCGCGCGGAGCCGTACGGCTCCGCCTGCACCGCGCCCGCAAGCGGCTCGCCAGGGAACTGGCCGACGCCCGGCTCGACCTCACCTCATACGGCCCGAGGGCCGTGGCACTCGCGGAAAGGCAGTCATGAAGACCGACATCGACGACATCGTCGCGCAGTTCGCCGCCGAGCCCGTGACGGAGGTGAGCGACGGAGCGCGCGAGCTGATGCACGAGATCACGGCGTGCGAGCCCGCGCCCGTGCCGCTACCGGCCCGCAGGCGGCTGACCTGGAGGCTGGCCGTCCCGGCGACGGCCCTGGTCGCCGCCGCCGTGGTGGGGCTGACCTGGGCGCTGCCCCTGGAAACCGGCTTCGGACCCACGGCGGCGCAGGCTCTCGACATCGACCAGGAAGACGGCTACTACGTCATCAAGATCAACGACCTGTACGCCAACCCCAAGCTCTACCAGGACCAGCTGCGGGCCGCCGGCCTCGACATCTCGCTGGAGGTGCGGCCGGTCGGCCCGGCCTTCGAAGGCCAGGTGTTCCCCACCACGCCCGACCACCAGTACATCGAAGAGATCAAGGGCATCTACCCGCCGGGCGAGTGCGACAAGCTGGACGGCTGCGCCATCGGGGTGAAGATCCCGACCACGTTCAAGGGCACGGCTGAGATCAGCATCGGCCGCAAGGCCGAGCCGGGCGAGCAGTACGAGGGGACCACCTCGTTCGACGCCAAGGGCGAGCCCATGCACTGCGTGCCGTACCTCAACAAGACGGTCGCCGAGCTGCGGCCGATCCTGGAGGAGCGCGGGGTGAGCATCACCGCGTTCAACGTCGAGGGCCCCGAGGGCACCGAGACGAAGGACTCGGTCCCCGACTCCTACCACGTGACCGGCGGAGTTCTCGACGAACCGGGCAAGGCCACGATCACGGTGACGGAGCTGCCCCTGGACGCCGAGGCCCTCCGCGACCCTGACGCCGACTGCGCCACCCAGTAGGCCCGCCTCGTGCCTGAAACGCCCCTGCGAGGCAGGCATCCCCCGGTCCGGCAGGTCAGTCCCGCCTCGCTGGAACGCGCACTCGGCACCCGGCCCGGCCGGGTGCCGAAGGCGGCTCAGGCGCTGCTGGTGGCCGGCTTGACGTAGGTGACCCTGACGTTCAGGTAGCTCGCCACGCCGCGGTCATGGCCGCGGATGGCGAGCACGTTGCAGCACTCCAGGTACCTCGCCGGGACGACCACGTCGATCGCGCCGGCGTTGCAGTTGCCGCTCACGGCGGTCTGCACGAGCTTGCCGTTCATATAGACCTGCGCGTCGTTGTCCACCGTCCCCTGGATGCGGACCTCCTGCGCGTCGCGCGGAATGTGCAGCCAGTGACGCACCAGGAGGTCGGTGTTGACGTCCCAGCGGGTCTTGACCAGGGCGGGGTTGTTCCAGGAGCACACGCCCCCGGTCGTGCCGAAGCCCTCCTGCCCGGACGGCCAGTCGCTGTCGTCGAAGCCCCGCTCGTAGAAGGCGGGGTCGTCGGTTCCGGGGGGCACCTGCCGGTATCGCCAGCCCGTGCTGTTGTAGTCGAGCGCGGTGACGACGGTCGCGCGAGCGTCGGCCGGGGAGGCGGACGCGGATGCCGGGACTGACAGGGCCATGGCGGCCAGCAGCGCACCCGCCGCCAGAGCTGTGGGCAGGGAACGCACTGGTCTCCTGAACATAGTGACCTTCCTTGTCGATTGTTCGCAGGCAGCGGTCGACAGGCGTACAGGCCGCCATGCCGTTCACTGCACACCTGACTGATTCGGCGAAAGCAAATCATGGTCGGGTCGCTCGCGAACGTGTTCGCCGCCACAGGATTGATCATTCCTTGCGCAGACATTGCTTCGTACGGCTGGAGTTTCGCTTTGCTGATTTTCCGGTTTTCCGGAGAAGCGTCCGCAGTCGATCATGCTGAGCCGGTCGTCCCCGTGACCTGCGGCGTACGGTGCTGCATCAGCTGCTCACCGCGCTGAAAATAGGAAGTGCAGGAGGAACGGGAACTCCTTGTACAACTGCCGGTAGAAGTTGCGTGCCGTCGTGTTTCCTGCCGGGCTCCTGTAGTTCCGGAAAAGCGAACCGCATGCAGTCGGTCGTAAACCGCGCAGATCCTTACTTCTGAAGAAATCGGCCAACCTGAAGGAGTACGGTTCGTGGTCCACCATCCACCGCCGGTTCCGGTCGTGGTAGGACTCCCCGCACCTTTCCGCAGGGCAGATGCAACAGTTCGCCAGGCAAGTCCATCTGGGAGGTGACACGGACGACGAAAGGCGAAGGCAGTTGGAAGCAGATCCCCGGTTCGCCGGGTTCGTAGCCGAGCGCGGCGATGCGCTGTTGCGTTACGGCTACGTCCTGGCCGGGAACCCGCACGACGCGGCCGACCTGGTGCAGGAGGCGCTGCTGAAGCTACGCGCCTCCTGGCCGAGACTGCGCGCCAAGGACAATCCGGAAAGTTACGTGCGTACCACCATGGCCAGGCTGCACACGGCTGCCTGGCGGTTACGGCGGCGCGAGCTGCTCGCCTGGGACCCGCCGGAGCACGGCTACCACGACGCGCTGCCCAGCGAGGACGAGCAGGCGATGTGGGAGGTGCTGGCCGGATTGCCACGCAAGCAGCGGGCGGTACTGGTGTTGCGCTACTACGAGGGGCTGAGCGACGAGGAGATCGCGGCGGCCCTGGGGATCTCTCGAGGAACCGTGCGGAGCCAGGCGTCGCGGGCGCTCGGCAAGCTCCGTTTCGCGGTGGGCGAGCACATCGAGGAAGGCGTCGGGTCGGATCGCGGGGAGCGGCGATGAGCGGTATCGAAGAGCGGTTGAGCAGGACCCTGGGACACGCGGCCGAACGGGCGCCACGGCTGGCCGCACCGGCGGCGGAACGGCTGGAGACCGGCTACCGGCGGCGCAGGAACAGGTCCCAGGCGCTGCTCGCGGCGGCGGCCGTGGTGGTGGTCGCCGGCGGGGTGGTCGTGGGCCTGCGGACGGGCGGCGACGGGAAGGCGCTGCCCGCGGACGGCCCATCGGGGGCGCCGTCCGTGGTGATCAGCGCCGCCACCGCGCAACCCGTCGAGAAGGTGTGGCCGCAGGCCGTGTGGAAGGTGCCCGTCAAGGACTCCGAGGGCAGGGAACTGCACCCCGTCGCGCTGACCGACGACGGGAAGCTGCTGGTCCAGGCGTGGCGCAAGAGCTTGCGGCCCGAGGTGCTCTACCTCTACGACCCGGCCGGAGGGGACCTGCGGAAGATCGCGGACGTGCCCGCGTCGAAGAAGGGCGGGGCGGGAGCCTCGAACATCAGCATGGGTGAGGGCGTGGTGGCGTGGTGGACGTGGACGAAGACCTCCGTCCGCCTCTGGGCCGTGCCGCTGACCGGCGGCGAGGCCCGGCAGGTGGCCGAGCACAAGACCGGAGGCGACTTTGTCGGCGGCCTCGCCGTGGCGAACGGCGCGATCGTGTTCTCCATGCAGAAGGGTGGGGTGTTCAGCGTTCCCGTGAACGGGGGCCCGGTGACACCCATCGACCGCGGAACCGGGCTGCACCTGTTGTCCTGGCCATGGGCGGGCTCGCCGGGCACGTGGAGCCCCAAGGACGGGGCGCCGTTCACGCACCTGGTCAACCTGGAGACCGGGCAGACCAGCGACGCGGCTCCGGCCCGTCAGGGAGAGCAGTTGCTCGCCTGCGGCGTCCAGTCCTGCATCGCGACGGCGTCCGGCGGCGCCAGGGCGTTCACCCGGCAGCGTGACGGCTCGGAACAGCAGGAGGTGCCGACCGGCTTCCAGATCCCGGAGCCGCCCAGCCAGAGCCGCTTCTACGTGCGCACCCTCAGGAGCGACGCCCCGGGGCTCGGGCTCTACGACCTGAAGACCGGAACGCTGGCGGACCTGGGCATCGGGGACATGGCCGGGCGGACCGGCGAGGTCCCGGTCGCCGACCGGGCCGGACGGATGATGACGTACCGGACCGAGAGCGGCAGGTACGTGATCGACCTGTCCAGGATTCCCTGACCGGAGGCCGCCGTCCGGTTCAGCGGGAGGCGAGCGTGGTGGCCAGGACGAGGCTGGCGGCTCCTCGGGCGTGCGCGCTGTCGTCCCACTGGCGGACGGTGATCTCCAGCCCGGACAGCACGCCTCCCTCGACCGCGGGGCGGAAGCCGGGCTCGAAATAGGGCCAGAGCACGTGGCTCTCGCCGATCAGCGTCAACGCCCGTACGGCCAGGACGTTGACCACGCCGGCCGCCGCGCGTCCGAGGGTGGCGCCCGCCTCCGCCATCAGGGCGCGGACGCCGGGCGCGTCCGCGCTCGCCAGCCGGTGCAGCTCGGCCACCGGCACGACGGCCGGGGTCAGCCCGCGCTCGTGGGCGCGCTCGGCCAGGGCGTAGTCGGCCGCGTACGTTTCCAGGCAGCCGCGCCGGCCGCACACGCACGGCGGCCCCGAGGGGTCGACCGGCACGTGGCCGAACTCGCCCGCCACCCCGTCGGGCCCTCTGTGCAGCCGCCGGCCGAGCACGATGCCCATGCCCACGCCGCCGCCCACGGCCAGCACCAGGAAGTCGTCATGGTCGCGGCCGGTGCCGAACAGCAGTTCGGCGGTGGTGCTGGCCCGGGTGTCGTTGTCGATCAGCACGGGAACCGGCAGGCGGTCCGCCAGGAGGGGCCGCAGCGGCAGGTCCGACCAGCCCAGGTGCGGCGACATGCGCACCACGCCCTTGGCCGGGTCTATCACGCCGGGCACGGCCAGGCCGATGCCGCGCACCCGGTCGCCGGTTTCCGGGTCGGCGAGCACCTCCAGGCACGCCTTCGCCAGCTGCCCGGCCGGGTCGGCGTGCGGGTCGAAGGGCAGCGTGAAGCGGCTCACCTCGCTGCCGTTGGTCCGCATCAGCACCCCGACCAGGTGCGTATGGTGCACGCGCAGGCCGAGCGTGTAGGCCGCGTCCGGCACCACCTCCAGCGGCACTCTCGGCCGGCCCGGGCCCGCCACCTGCGGCGGCAGCTCGCGTAGGTAGCCCAGCTCGATGAGCCGCCGCGTGTGCTCGCTCACCGTCGCCACGCCGAGCCCGAGTCTGGCCGCGACCTGCGATCGGTTGAGCGGTTCGGACGCGAGCGTGGCGAGGATCTCCGCCCTGATCAGGTCCTCGCGCAATGGTCCTCCCCCTTGACGTTCCCGGCGATCAAGTTTAGGGTCCCGGAACACATTAATTTCGTCCACGAAATTACTATTCGTGACGGAGGTCTGCAAATGAAAGCCATGCTGGCGGCGGGACTTGTGCTCCTGGCCGGAGCCACCGCGTGCGGTGGCGGCGGATCGGGTACGGCGGGCGGCGCCCGACAGGACGACGGCACAGTCACCCTCGACTGGGAGATGTGGGCCGGCAGCGAAGAGGAGAAAGCTCAGCTCGACCACCTGGCGCAACTCGTCACCCAGCAGAACCCGAAGATCCGGATCAAGCTGCGGACCGCGCCGTTCAACGCCTACTTCACCAAGCTGCAGACCGAGTTCGCGGCCGGCAAGCAGGCGTGCATCGTCTCCATGCAGAGCCTGCGCCTGGGCGCCTACGCCGACCTGCTGGAGCCGCTGACCGCTCCCGAGGGTTTCGCGCCGGCCTCGCTGGAGGCGTTGAAGATGGACGGCAAGCAGCTCGCCCTGCCCTACGACCTGTCTCCGATGCTCCTGTACTACAACAAGGACGCCTTCGTGAAGGCGGGGCTTCCCGAGCCGAAGGCGGGCTGGACCGTCGCGGACTTCGAGAAGGCCGCCAAGACGCTGACCACCGGCGGCAAGTCCGGGTTCGGCATGTCCTTCTCCGACCTGCACACGCTGTCGCTGCTGCTGTCCTACAACGGCGCCAAGCCGGTTACCGACGACGTGAAACTGCAGATGGACAGCCCGCCCATGGTGGACGCGCTCACCTGGTACGCGGGTCTGGCCAAGGGCAAGGTGGGCAGCGTTCCGGCGGGCTCGGCCGAGGCCGGCTGGGGCGAGACGCAGTTCGTCAACGGCAACGCCATGATGGCGATCGACGGCTCGTGGAACGTCGGCTCTACCATCAAGGACGCCAAGTTCAAGGTCGGCCTCGCGCCGCTGCCCGCCGGGACGTCCGGATCGAAGACCTACGTCGCGAACTCCGGTTTCGGGGTGGCCAAGGGCTGCGCCTACAAGGACGAGGCGATCAAGGCGGTGTCCGTGCTCAGCGGCAAGGAGGCGCAGGCCTACCTCGCCGGCGCGGGGCGCGGCTTCCCCGCGCGGACCGAGCAGCAGGCGGCGTACGAGGACTTCCTGGTCAAGCAGAACCAGGACAAGAGCGCCGACGTGCAGGCGGCGATGGCCGCCGTCAAGCAGGGCCTCGACGGCGGCGTGCCCCTGTTCACCACCAAGAACTGGGACGACGTCACCAAGACGATGGCCCAGTATCTGCTCCAGGTCTACACGGGCGCGCAGAGCCCCAAGGACGCCCTGACCACCATCCAGCAGCAGGGCGCGCGCGGGCAGTGAGATCAAGGGAAGAGTGGAGCGCGCTCGGGTTCGCCACCCCGAGCGTGCTCGGCCTCGGTCTGTTCACCCTGTTCCCGGTCGGCATGGCCGTGGTGATGAGCTTCTTCGACTGGCCGATGCTGGGCGACAGCGAGTTCGTCGGGCTGGAGAACTTCCGCTACCTGTTCGGGGAGGACCCCGACTTCCTGGCCTCGCTGCGCAACACGTTCGTCTTCACCGGGCTGTACGTGCCGCTCAACATCATCGTGGCGCTCGGCCTGGCGTTCTGGATCAGCAACTCGCGCTGGCAGAACCTGTGGCGGGTGCTGTTCTTCATCCCGGCGATCACCCCGATGGTGGCCAACGCGGTGATCTGGAAGCTGCTGTTCCAGCTCGTCGGCACCGAGCCGAACCTGCTCGCCGACGGCCGCACCGCGCTGCTGTCGGTGGTGGCGATGAGCGTCTGGCAGGGCTTCGGCTACAACCTGATCGTCTTCTCCGCGGCGATCAACGAGATGTCGCCGTCCGTGCTGGAGGCGGCCTCGCTCGACGGGGCGACGGGCGCGCGCAGGCTGTTCAGCGTGCAACTGCCGCTCATCTCGCCCGCGCTGTTCTTCGCCACCACGATGACGGTGATCAACGCGCTGCAGGTGTTCACCCAGCCGTACATCCTCACGGCCGGAGGGCCTGGCAACGCCACGGAGACGCTCGTCATGAACGTCTACCAGGCCGGTTTCCAGTCGCGCGACCTGGGCCTGGCGGCCGCCGCCGCGTGGGTGCTGTTCGCGATCATCCTGCTTGTGACGGCGGGGCAGTTCCTCGGCCAGAAGCGGTGGGTGCACTATGAGAGCTAGAAGCGTCGTCTCCCACGTGCTGCTGGGCGCGGTCACGCTGGTCTTCCTCTACCCGCTGGTCTTCGCGGTGGCCACCGCGCTGAAACCGGCGGGGGAGACGTTCGCCGACCCCGGCTCGCTGGTCGGTTCCGAGATCCGCTGGCGGAACTTCGCCGACGTCTTCCAGTACGTGCCGTTCCAGCGCTACATACTCAACGGCGTGCTGGTGGCCGGCGTCGGCACGCTCGTGGTGCTGGCCGCCTCCGCGCTGTCGGCCTACGCCTTCGCCTCGCTGCGCTGGCGCGGCCGCGACGGTGTCTTCCTGCTGTTCCTGGCGACGCTGATGGTGCCGCAGGAGGTGCTGGTCGTGCCCATGTTCATCCTCATGCAGGCGTTCGGCTGGGTGGACACGTACCAGTCGCTGATCTTCCCGTGGGCGTTCACCGCGTTCGGCGCGTTCCTGCTGCGGCAGTTCTTCCGGTCGGTGCCACGCGAGATGCAGGAGGCGGCGCGCATCGACGGAGCGGGCGAGCTGCGGATCTTCGCCCGGATCATGCTGCCGCTGGCCAGGCCCGCGCTCGGGGTGCTGGCCGTCTTCACCTTCATCAACTACTGGAACAGCTTCCTGTGGCCGCTCATCATGATCAACGACGTGAGCGCGCGCGGCACGGTGCCGCTCGGCCTGCAACTGTTCTTCGGCCAGAACGGCAACCAGTGGCATCTGGTGATGGCCGCCTCCGTCGTATCCATCCTGCCGACGCTGTTGCTGCTCATCGCGCTGCAGAAGCACCTCGTCAAGGGCATCGCCACCGCCGGTCTGGCCGGCCGCTGAAAGGATCGCAGTGCTGCATTTCGACCGCCGCGTCGGGCCCGACCTGGGTGCGGACTACCCGTCGCGGGAGGTGCCCGAGTGGTACCGGGACGCCAAGTTCGGCGTGTTCGTGCACTGGGGCCTGTACTCGGTGCCCGGCTGGGCGACCTCCCGGCTGCCCGGCGAGCACGTGCCGGTGGAGCTGGAGTTCAGCCACCACCAGTACGCCGAGTGGTACGCCAACACCGTTCGCATCCCCGGCTCGCCCGCGCGGGACTTCCACGAGCGCGAGTACGGCGTGGGCACCACCTACGAGGACCTGGCCGACTCCTGGACCGTCCAGGCGTACGACCCGCACGCCTGGATGCGGCTGTTCGCCGCGTGCGGGGCGCGCTACGTCGTGCCGACAGCCAAGCACCACGACGGGTTCTGCCTGTGGGACACCGCCACCACCTCCTTCAGCAGCGTCCACCGCGGGCCGCGCCGTGACCTGATCGCCGAGCTGGCAGGGGCCGCGCGCGAGAGCGGGCTGAGGTTCGGGCTGTACTACTCGGGCGCGCTCGACTGGCACGTCTCCGACTTCCCGCCGATCCAGTCGATGACGGAGCTGTTCACGCTGCGCCGCAACGACGAGGCGTTCGCCAGGTACAGCTTCGACCAGCTCGCCGAGCTGATCGACGCGCACGAGCCCGACGTCCTGTGGAACGACATCGACTGGCCCGACTCGGCCAAGGCCGTCGGGCCGTACAGCCTGCAGGCGCTCTTCGAGCGCTACTACGGGCGGGTGCCCGGCGGGGTGGTCAACGACCGGTGGGGCGTCCCGCACCTGGGCGCCCGCACCAGGGAGTACGTGCTGGAGGAGCGGACCTCACCGTGGGTGTGGGAGGCGACGCGCGGGCTCGGCCGGTCGTTCGGCTACAACAGGGCCGAGGACGACCGGCACCTCATCGGCCGGGCCGAGCTGGTGCACCTGCTGGTCGACACGGTCGCCAAGAACGGCAACCTGTTGCTCAACATCGGGCCGCGCGCCGACGGCTCGCTGCCTGAGTCGCAGGTGGAGCGGCTGCGCTACCTGGGCGCCTGGCTCGACGCGCACGGTGGAGCGATCTACGGGACCAGGCCGTGGATACGGCACGCGGAGCCCACCGGGGAGCCCGTCCGTTACACGACCGGCCCGGAGGGAACGCTCCACGTGATCGCGCTGGACCCGGCGGCAGGTCGGCTCCGGCTGGCCGAGGACCTGCTCGAGCCCGCTCGGGCGACCGCTTCGTGGGGGGACGGACCGGCAGAGATCGACGGTTCCGGAAATATCGTCATTCCTGAGGGTTTGCGGGGGTTGCCGGCCGCCGTCCTGACACTGAGGACGGACGCGCGACCGTGACCGGCCCGCTCACCGCCGAGACGGGCGTCGTCAGCGGGTGTCTGGATCATGCGGGTCGTGGGCACTGGTCATGGGGTTGTCGTGCAGTTCCAGGTGCGTCAAGGCGGCGAGGTTTCCCAACGAGGACGGGACGGCGGTCAACTGGTTGAAGCCAGCGGCGAGCTGGGTCAAGGCCGTGAGATTGCCGAGCGAGGACGGCAACGCGGTCAGCCTGTTGCTGCGCAGATGTAGCTGCTGCAGGGCGGTGAGGGCGCCGATCGAATCCGGCAGCGACACGAGCTGGTTCTCGAAGAGGAGCAGTGACTGCAAAGCCGTGAGGTCGCCGATCCAGTCGGGAACGGTCGCGAGCCTGTTACACCCCAGATTCAGGTACGTCAGGGTGGTGAGCTCGGCCAGCCAGTCCGGCAGCTCCGTCAGCGCGTTCCCGAACAGGCTCAGCTGTTCGAGGACGGTGAGATCTCGCGCTTCGTCCGGCAGGAAGGGCAGGCCGTTGCCGCTCAGGTCGAGCCAGGTCAGGTTGTTCAGCCTGCCGAGTCCGGTCAACGACCGGAGTCCGTTGTCGCGAAGCGACAGGTCGGTGAGTGCGGTGCAACCTGCCACCCAGTTCGGCAGGACGCGCAGCCCGCAGCCGTCGAGGTTGAGATGGGTGAGAGCACCGAGGCCGTCAATCGACCATGATCCGATGAGGTCGCCATCGGTGTAGAGCAGGTTGAGCCAGGTCAGCGACGGTAGCTGGGCCATCCAGCCGGGCAGTTCCTCCAGCTGCCTGCAACAGCTCAGATACAGGTGGGTGAGAGCGGAGAGGCCGGCCATCGACTCCGGCAGCCTTCTCAGCCTGTTGCCGGACAGGTCGATCTCGGTGAGAGCGGTCAGGTCACCAACCCAGTTCGGCAGCTCCGCCAGGTCGTTGAAGGACAGATCGAGTTCGGTCAGCCCGGTGAGCTCACGGATCGACGCCGGTAGCCGACGGAGCCCGCGGCGGGACAGGTTGAGGACGGCCGCTCCAGTCGTTCCCGCCTCCTGGATCAGCCGCTCGACCTCAACTGTCATGATGCCCTTCCTCGATACCGATCCAGGGTGATGGCTGGCCACCCGAGGCCGCTGAAGCCGTGAAAGGCGATCACGTCAACGCACCGCTGAGACAGGCAGGGCCATGCGCTTGTTGATCGCTATTTAACCGTGATGCCCCGTGCGCGGAGTTCGGCGCTGGTGGCGTCCGGGAGCCCCGGGCACTCATGCATCAACACCTCCGCACATGCGGGAAGGTCGGGGACCTCGCCGAGATCGATCAGGGACGGGCAGTGGTAAAGGCTCAGGGACCGCAACGAGGGCAGGTCGGGCGCGCCGAGAGTCCGCAGATTCACGCAGCCCCATATGACCAGCCTCTCGACGTGCGGCAGGCCGGACAAGAGCGTGAGGTCGGTGAGCTGGTCGAGCCCGTGGAGGGTCAGTTCGCGCAGCGCAGGCATCTGGGCCAGGGCGGAGAAGTCCTGTATGCCATGAGTGGAGAACAGGGTGATCTCCTTCAGCGAAGGATGCCCCTCAAGCCCGTCCAGCCTGGTGAGCCGGTTGGACTTGGTGATGATGACGTCGGTCAGTGCGGGCAGCCGAGACAGGGGGCGCAGGTCGGGTAGCGGGCAGGGCGGGAGGCCGAGGTTGGTGAGGTGGGGGTGGTGGCCGAGACCGCCGAGGTCCTTCAGGTTCGTGCAGCCGCTGAGCCACAGCTCGGTCAGCCGGCTGAGCCCTGACAGGGGGCTGACACTGTGGAGTGACCGGCAGTACTGCAGGTTGAGGTATTCCAGCTCGGGGAGGGCCTCGGCGATGCCGTCGAGGTGCGCCACCGCTGTCATCTGGAGGTCCAGGTGGCGCAGCCCGTGCGCCGTCATCAGCGGGGATATGTCGGAGACCTGGCGGCAGCCGTCCAGGTTGACGCTTCTCAGCGCGGCGAGCTGAGAGAGCGGCTTCAGGTCGGTGACTGCGGCGCAGCCACTGAGGTCGAGGTCAGTTAGGCCGGTCAGCCCGGCGAGCTCGGAGATGTCCGAAAGGCTCTTACAGCGGTTCAGTCGCAGGCTGCGCAGGGTGGTCAGGTGCCGCAGGCCGATGAGCGATGTGACCTTGGACAGCACCAGCTCGGTACGGCCCTCGCGAGCGAAGGCGGGGGCGAGGACGACTTCGGCGAAGCCGTCCAGGTCGGCGGCCTGCGGCCAGAGCCTGAGGAGCTTGTCGGTGGAGGCCAGAGCGATCTCGGCGAACTGGGTGGCCAGTTCGAGTGCCTGGCGCACGCTCTCTCCGGGGGGCGGGTAGAGGGCGAGCTCTCGGACGGCCTTCCACGCTCGCGCGGGCGACGCGGTCGCCAATTTCGGACGCAGTAAGGCCAGTCGCTGCGGTTCCTGGGTTTGCTGCGGGGATGTCATGCTGCGACACCTTAAGCCCCTGCTGCCGCTACCCGATCAACGAACCGAATCTCCCATGCCGGCCGCCGTCCTGACGCTGAGGACGGACGCGCGGCCGTGACCGGCCGGGCCGCCATGTGCGCGAGTGCCGGAGGCATCGCCGCGATTACGGCGGTAGTCGTTCTTCTGATCGTTGCCACGCGGGATAAGTTCAGAATATCGATCGAGTGGGGCAATAAGCTGCCTCGGTACGCTGAACGCCGGAAATGCCGATATCGACAACAAGTAGCGCAGCTGTTCAAAACCGCAATGAGCCCCCAAGAGAGAATCTGGGGGCTCATTGCTACCGATCAGCCGTATGGCGGCGCTAGTGCGCGGCCTCGTACTTCTCGACGACCGTGGAGGCGATGCGGCCTCGCTCGCTCACAGGCAGGCCGTGAGCCTTGGCCCACTGCCGGATCTCGGCAGACTTCTCACGGCTCAGGGCGCGAGTGGCGCCACCAGCTCCACGGCGGCCACGGCCACCACGCTCAGCCCGAACAGCGCGAGCCTTGGTGATGAAGGGGGCAAGCGCCTTCTCAAGCTGGTCGCGATGGGCGTCCGACAGGTCGATCTCGTAGCTGGTGCCGTCGAGCGTGAACTTCGTGGTTCCAGTCGCCTCGCTACCGTCGATGTCGTCGATGAAGATCTCTTGAATCTGCTTAGCCATGCTGGCACTCCAATTTAGCTCAGGGGTTTCGCGGCACTGTATCGCTATCCCTGATAGCGTCAAGCCATATCAGGATTTACAGTAATTTTCTGTTTGCATGATGGGCGGATCGACAGCCGCTCGCAGCGGTCAAGCAGGTCCTTGCTGATCGGCCGGTCGTACGTCTTGGTGACGAGATCGTAAGCAGGCGGGAACCCCGTCATGGGATCTATGACGACTACGTAACCGGTGTCGTGACGATCACGTACTTCGGCGCTCCACCGAGAAGGCAACCCTGGCCACGGAGTTGATCGTGTCCTTGCGTGAGCGCGGCCTGGACGTCACCCGCCCGATCCTGGTCGTGCTGGACGGCTGCAAGGCGCTACGCCGTGCGGTGCCGGACGTGTTCGACCACCCGGTGAATCCAGGTAGTCCCGCGATCGTCAGCACCCGGGGCCACAACGAAACTGCGCGGCAGATCCACTGCGTGCAGTTGTAGCTGATCAAGATGAATACCTCATTCAGCAGATTGGGGGTCCTGTTCGCACAAGGTGAGTGCTGATACGTCACTCGGCTGCGAACGGGGATTCCCGTCCTTCTGGCTGCGCGTGCGTGAGTTCGCCGTGCCGCCCTCCATGATTGCTGGTCAGCGTGCTGTCGTGCGATGCGGTGGCTAGGGTCGTGCAACCGCTGTGCCGCGCCGAGGGAATCACGCTGGTGGGCGGCGGCGGGACGGACCTGCGTACGGGCTTCGCCAAGGCGCCGCGAGCAAGGCCGCGGCTGGGCGGCCCGACATCGGCCCAGCTCTCAGCCGCCGCCTTCCGAGAAGTGCTGGTGCCTGACCTGCGGCTGGATTGGTTATGTGCCCCCAGCGGGCACATCGAGGGCACATGACTCCTGCGCTCGTGCCCCGAAGACACGATCGACGGCCTTGCGGGTGCGATCGTCGCTCGACGGCATGAGGTCCAAGGCCGCACCCTGTCGCGTCTTGCCGTGGTCAGACGAAGGCGCGCGCTTGGGGGCTCCAGGGTGCGACCTGGGCTTGTGTCATCTGTCGTAGACCGTCATGGCTGCTCACGCACCCAGGCGTAGACGTCCCTCGGTGGTGGAGCTTGGGGCGGTGGCTTGCAGGATGACCTGCGCGACCAGCTGGGGTGCGTCGTTCATCGGCACATGGCCGCATCCAGGCAGCCACACCATCCGCGCCATGGGGAGCATGGCAGCCGCGCGTGCCGCCTGCCACGCCGGCAGGACACGGTCGCCTGTGCCCCAGGCAAACGTCACCGGGAGGCCGGGGATGTCCCCGACGAACAGGTCCCGTGCGCGCCCCGCTCGCATGGTGGCCTGGAACCCGACCGCCTGGCGCAGTGCACGCAGCGACGCCACCACTGCCTCCGGCGTGGACAGGTCAGCGCGCATGTACAGGGTGCCGGTCAAGGCCGCATGCCCCAGGATCGTCTGCGAGAGCCATGCCGTGATCGGCTCCGGCAGGCGCGCGATCTGACGGGCCGCGTTCAGGACGGTAAAGGCGTACCACTGCTCGGCATGGCTCCAGAATCCGGCCGGTGCCACCGCGGTCACGCTGCGGGCGAGACCGGCCTGACCCAGCCGCAACGCGATCAGCCCGCCCAGGGAATGGCCGACCACGTGCGGCCGCTCCAGCCCGAGCGCGGCGAACACCGCGCCCAGTCCCGCCACCACGGTGGGCAGGTCGTGGGGCAGACCGTCGGGCAGATCAGGGGATTCCCCGAAGCCCGGCAGATCTACTGTGATCACCTCGTGCTCGGCTGTCAGCGACGGCATCACGGCGTCCCACGCCTGCCGGTTCGCCCCGATGCCGTGCAGCAGGACCACCGGCTCGCCGGTTCCGCGCCGCTCGTACGCCACGGTCATCGGGGCCAGACCCGGCGGGCGTACGTTCACAAACGTCCCCATGACGGAGGGAATGGTCCTGTCATTGTTGACCAGCGGTGTGGGTGTTGCCAGCGCCGCAGCTGACAGTTCGCCGGCCCAGTCGCAGACCTTTCCGACGGCCTGCGACCCTGCCCGGAGCAGACCGCCCCCAAGATGAGTGATGGGAGTGAAAGCAGATGTCACTGAGGACAACAAAGGAACGTTCCACATCATGGCGGGCATTCGCCCATCCCTCCCTACTTCGGTCATAGGGACACCAAAGTCCGGCAACCTTATCTGCGCATGAACATCAAAACGAGTCATGTCATCGCAACGGGCGAAATTTTTACCTTTGGGGCAGGGTGCTCGGGAAAATCTTGGCCTCGCCCGCCCTGGAGGCCCGCCCGCGTCACGGGTGACACTTTGCCTGCCATTACGCAGCAGCCTGCACGTATGGGTGCCGCGGATTGGGTAGTGGCAGTGCGCAGCGTCAGCTCGTGGTGCACGCACCGGCTGGCAGCGCAGCAAACGATCACAAACGGGCCTCAACGGCCCGACTCCTAGAAGAGATTGCCGGGGAGCACCTATGACGCTCACCGATCAGATCAAGAAGATCGCCGAGTCCAAGCCGTTTTACGCAGTCGCGGGCGCGGGCGGCGTCGCCGTCGACAACCTGCGCACGCTGCGTCATCGGCTGAGGAAACAGCTGGGAGCCCGCCGAGTCGAGGTCCGCGAGACTGCCAAGGAACTGCCGGGCAAGGCGCGCGAAACCGTTGTCAAGAGCCTGCCCGCGAGGGTCCGCAAGTACGCGGACACCACAGCGACCCAGGCGAGCAGGCTCTACGACGATCTCGCCGTCCGCGGTCGCAAGATGGTCACCAGCGTGAGCCACGAGGCCGCGCAGGAGCTCAGAGAAGTTTCCGAGACGGCCAAGCCTGAGCCTGCCTCGAAGGAGCGCAAGGCGCCGGCTACAAAAGCCACACCACGCGCCAAGAAGCCCACAAGGGCGTGAATCCAAGCCATTCGGCCCCGTACCCATGACTCGAGGTGCGGGGCCACTCTTATGTGACCAGCACCCGTGCCACCCAGAACCCCGGTCTTGCTCGACAGCCAACGGGCAACGTCCTCTACAGACAGGTCCCGAAGCTTGCGAGCGCCGAGCGTCGGCCAGGGGCGCGGACGGCGATCGCCTTCGGCGTGGAAAGGTGCATGTCACCGACCGGCTAGTGGGACCATCCGATCGCCACGACGGGATCAACCACTACGACTTCAACCACCCTGGGTACTCCTGGGATACAGGCTGGTTCACGCAGGTGGTGTGGAAGTCCTCGACCCAGCTGGGTTGCGCACGGGCCACCAGCCAGACATCTGGCCGGTCCAGTACGTACGTCGTGTGCCTGTACAACCCGCCTGGCAACCTCCTCGGGAACGACGGGGCCCACTTCAGGGACAACGTTCCTCGGCCTGTCAGGTAACTCGCCCGGCCGCGGACAGCGCCGCTGCGTACGAACGAGAGCGATTGGCGCTCGGGCCAATCGCGTAGTTCGCCATAGTGCCGATTCCGGCGCCGTCGTAGCCGCTGTCGGCGAGGGTGGGCAGGCCGCGTGCGGCTGCGGCGTACAACGCGCCCAGAACCTGTGCGCGAGCACCGGGTCGAGATGTGGGCCCCTGCTTCAGAACACGGATGCTGGTTGCTTGCGCGGTGGCCCACATCTCGACCCAGTGCTCGAAGTGGTCTCCCGGCTCGTCGTCGTTGGTGTGCGGGGGGACAACCTCTGTCGACAGGTACGAGATTCGTGCCCGGTACCTGCTCGGTGGGAGCGCGATCACTTCTTCGGTTCCCGGCTCTTGGGCGCAGCCGTAGAGGCTGAGCCGTCCGGTTGGCAGGTCGAGGTCGGCCTCCACCACATGGTCGGCCTCGGCAAGGGGCTCCGGTGGTGGAGACTGGTGCACGCGAAGTGTCATCAGGACCCAGTCCTGGCGGGCCCTGGCCACGGCGATCGAGAACGTCTCCACCCCGATCCTCAGCTATCTGAGCTCTACCTGCGTTGTCGGCGTCCTCCTCTCGAAGGTGACCAGGCCCCAAAGCAGCGGTGTGGTAGATCACGAACCGCAACCGTGATCTACCACACCGCTGCTTTGCTTGTGGTGACGCCGACCCCTGGGCCGTCATGGGCGCGTGAGGCCGAAGAACTCGCCGATCGCCTCGGCGGTGTTCAGGTCAGCGCAGGTTCGGCCCATGACGCGCGGGGCGTGGCGTGGGCCGGGGACCGTGTGGCCCCCACCGTGCACCGTGTACAGCGTGACCGGCGGCCTGTCAGCCTGCCGGTAGTCCGTGGCGGTGACCGAGGTGGTTCCCGATCCGGCGTGGGATTCGACACTGTTCAGCGATCCGGGCGGCTGGTCGATGGAGTTGCGGGCCGCGAAGTAGGCCGCGGTCTGCGGTGCCGACAGGAACAGTCCGCCGCTGTGGAACATCCACCGGGCCAATCGATGCATCCTTCCACCGATCATTCCGCCGTCGTATGGAACGAGCCGGTCGCGTGTCCCATGGATCAGCAGCATCGGGATCGGGACGGCGGGCGTGGCGCCGAGCAGGAAGTTCTCCGGCGCCGGCTGGGTGGCGGCGATGACGGTCGCGCCGGCCAGCAGGCCGGGCACTTGGTGGACGAGCCGGATCACCATCCCCCCGCCGCTGGAGAACCCGGCCGCGTAGACCTTCGAGCGGTCGATGCGATGACTGCCTTCCAGCGCGCCGACCATGGCCGTGGCGAAGGCCACGTCGTCAACATCCTCGACGCGTGCGGCGACACTGCTGTCGGCGCACGCGTCGTTCCACTGGCCCTTGTAACCGTCGAGGTAGGCGACCACCGCCGCTGCTCCAGTGGCCAGGGAGTCGAAGGAACCGCCAGTGAGGGCGCGGAACGTCCCGCCGCTCTGCTTGGAGCCAGGGAAGACGAGGATGAGTCTGCCGCCGGGGCGGACGTCGGGAGGCGCGACCAGCGTGTAACTGCGACGGCGCCCGACCACATCGATGCTGCCGCGTGTGATGCGTGCGTGAGGCATCGCGGTTCTCCTCAGCGTCGGGCTGTGTGGTCGTCGATGCGCGAGACGAGGCGGTAGCGGTCGCGCCACGCACGTTCCCACTGCCGGGTCATCTCGGGGTAGACGATCAGGTACCGGAACGGCTTGATGAAGGCCATGTACAGGCGCCCGAACGTTCCGTTGGGCTTGACGAGCGCGGCCATGTGAAGCTCGTAGTCGCCGTTGCCGGCGGGCACCCATCCCAGGTGGCACACCGTGTGCACGGTCTTGTTCGCCAGCTCCATGGCGTACTCGTCGTCGAGCACGTACAGCCGTGTGAACGGAGTGCCGGGGACGGCCTGGCCGTCTGCGGCTGCGGAAATGTCCGGCGGCAAGACCTCCCGCAGCGAGCGGACCCGCGCACCCAGGCTCGCCTTAGGCTTGTCCCAGCCGAACAGGGCGCCGAGCTTCCAGCGGGCCGCGAACAGGAACCGCACCGCAAGGCCCGAGTTCGCGGGCCCAGCGAACGCCTCGAGCGCGTCGAGCATGACCGGGAAGTCGTCCGGGCCCGCGCCGGGAGTGCGATAACGCCACACGTCCTCCACCCGGAAGCCTGGTGTGAGTTCGTGGATCCGCCACGGGCGTGAGGTGTGCTCAGCGAGTGGGAGTCGTGTCGACATGATCTCCTCCTTGAGGCCCATCCGTATACGCTGGCGTATACATCGAGGGTAAACTCGCATATACGGGTGCGTATAGATCTTGTCGAATGAGGTGGGTCACACGAGCGGAACTGATGCTTTCCCTTCAGGCTGGAGTGTGGCTGTTGCGCAGCGTTCTGGGCACGCCCGCGCTGACCGAGGGACTGCCGGAGCACCTTCTTTCAGGTGCTGGTAACGCCCTGCGCGGCCGAGTAGAGCACGGAACAGGACGCACCTTGTCGGCGTCTGATCCCATACCCCTTGGAATCAAGCATCTAGACGCCGTAAGCCGCTAGTCCCGCGGCATCGGCCCAGGTCTCAGCCGCCGCCCTTGCTGAAGTGCTGGAAATCTTTGGTGCCGGCCCAGGCGCCGCCCCACTCCCAGCCGACCTGGGCGAACGTGCGGACGACCTTGTCGCCGGGGTTGATCACGGCCTTGCCCTTCATGGGCCGTTTCGTGAACTTCTTGGCGTTCGCGTGCGCGGTGCCGCCGTCCGCGGTGACGTAGGGGTTCTCCAGCGGGTTGATGTCCACCGCCTTCCCGTACGCGTGGTTCGACCAGTGGCTGGACCCGGTCGCCTGGCGGCAGTTGAAGGCCGAGGTGTTGTCGACGTCGATGGAGTCGTAGTCGTCGCCCTTGTAGACGTCCACGAGCCGCATCTGCTTGATGGGGTAGCGCTGGGCGTACAGCTTGCCGAAGGCCGTCACGATGTCGTCGGTGACCGCCTTGTTGACGACCAACTCGCCGGTGTGCGCCTTGTTGTCGAAGCCCCAGTACGTCATGGTGACCAGCCGCAGGTCCCGGTACGAGACCGGGCAGCCCGGACGCCACGAGTAGGGCAGGCGGTCACGGGAGATCCGGGTGACCTTGGCGGTGAACTTGGGCGGCTCCGTCCTCGTCGGTGAGGGGGTGGCGGCAGGGGTGGCCGGGGCGGTGGTCGGCGGAGGGGTCGGGCTCTGCGCCGACTGCGCGACCGGTCCCTGCTCGGCGCACGCGATCGGCGCGAGCGCCATCATGGCGAAGATGGCAGCAAGCTTCATCTCGCCACCATATGCGACATCTCGCCAGGTCAGGGCGCTTTCGGCTTGGTTCGGTGGGCGTGGCCGGGCAGGTCGGGTCGCTTTCGGTTTGGTTGGGTGGGCGTGGCCGGGCGGGTCGGGGTGGTTTCGGTTTGGTTGGGTGGGCGTGGCCGGGCGGGTCAGGGCACTATCAGGACGGTTCGCCGGGCGCGCTTGGCCAGGCCGACGGCCACCGAGCCGCCGAACGTCCGCCACAGGGAGCGTGATCTGCCGACCACGATGGCGTCGGCCCTGGTGGCGGCGGCGAGCGTTTCGAGCTCTCTCGCGGTGTCGCCGCGCACGCTGACGAACCGCCACGGCACGCCCACCCCGCTCAGCTCGGTTCGCAGGTCGTCCGACAGGTCGGCGCCCGAGTCGGGGATGATCGGCGACCCGGCGTAGAACCAGAGCGTGGCGCTGGTGAGCGTCTCGACGAAGGCGACGAGCAGGGAGGCGTTGTCGCGGCGGGCGAGCCCGGCCGCGTACGCGAGGGCGTTGCGGCTCGGGTCCGATCCGTCGTAGCCGACCACTAGGAGGCCGGCGCCGTCCTTGCCGATCTCGAACTGCCCGCTGGGAACTGCCAGTGGTTCCCACCTGGGGTCGGTGCTACCGCTGAACACGGCATGTCTCGCGGGTCAGCTGTCGGAGTGCTTACCGCGACCGGCGAGCTCACGAAGCGCGTCGGCCGCGTAGGCCACGAGTGCCGCGAACGAGACGGCGGCGAGCCCGCCGCCGACCCACAGGTCGTTGACGGTCGCGTCGGCGTACGCCGCGCCGCGGGGCTGGTAGCCGACCGCGAACGGCGCCGCGACCAGCCACAGGCCGCCGAGGAACAGCAGGACGAGGGCTGAGACGCCCAGCTTGGCCTTCAACGGTTCTCCTCCACTCGCACGAGGCCGTTCTGGCGGTGCTCGCCTGTCCGGCTGGGGTTGTTGTTCAGGTCCTCGCGCAGCGCCTCGACGAGCGGGGCGAGCAGGCCGGCCAGCTCGGCGGACGACACCTGCGGCGCGGCGGGAGCGGGCTCGGGCTCCGGCTCGGGACGGCGCTCCCGGACGGTGACGAGGCCCCGCGTGACGAGTTCTTCGTGGATGGCGGCGACGAAGGCGGCCACGCCGACGAGGCCGACGACGGCGACGCCGAGCCCGGTGAAGAACTCGGAGAGGGTGGGGTCCGTCCAGTCGGCGTTCTCGGGCTGGGTGCCCAGGGCGAACGGGGCGATCATCAGCCACAGCCCGGCTATCAGCGCGAGCGCGGCCGCGACGGTGCCCACGAACTTGCGAATCATCGGGAGACTCCTCCTGTTACGAGGTCTTTCTGTGCTGGTGTGGCCTGGGCGATCAGGGCCCGCGAGGTGGGACGCAGCACGGTCCTCGCGACCGACCTGGCTCGCTCCCGCTCGGACCGGTCGTCCGGCGGGGCCATCCTGGCGACCGCGGTGAGCAGCGCGGACGGCTGGCCGTTGGCCCGCTCGACGCGTTGCGCGATGAGTTCGAGCAGCAGCCCGGCCAGGACGACGTCGTCCTTGCTGAGCGGCTTCGAGTCGGCCGGGGCGGGCGCGGACCCGCGCAGCGGAAGCTCCTTGAGGAACAGCGTCGCGACGAATCCGAGCAGCGCGATCGGCACGCCGACCAGGAAGACCGTCTCCAGTCCCCGGGTGAAGGACTCGAGCACGATGTGCTTGATGGGCGCGGGGAGATGCTGGATCGCGTCGGGGCTGCCCAGCTTGGGGGACGAGCCGCCGGGCAGCGCGATGTGCGCGGCCGCCATCATCGAGGCCATCTCGTCCTTGAGGCGGTTGGTGAGGATCGCGCCGAACGCGGCCACGCCGACGGCGCCGCCCAGCGACCGGAAGAAGGAGACGCCGGACGTGGTGGACGCCATGTCGCGCAGTTCGGACCCGTTCTGCGCGGCGAGGATCAGCATCTGCATGCACAGGCCGAGCCCGACGCCCAGCACGGCTACGTCGAACCCGATGAGCCACTCGCTGGAGTCGACGTGCAGCCGCGACAGCAGGAACAGCCCGACGGCCACGATCAGCAGGCCCGCGACGGGGAAGATCTTCCACTTGCCGGTGTTCGTGACGATCTTCCCGGAGATCACGCCCGCCAGGAACAGCGCGACCACCATCGGCAGGGTCATGAGTCCCGACAGGGTCGGGCTCAGCCCCTTGACGATCTGCAGGTACTGCGGCAGGTAGATCATCGCGCCGAACATCGCCATGCCGACGAAGAGCGAGGCGAGGCCGGTGAGCACGAACGTGCGGTTCCTGAACAGCCGGGGCGGCAGGATCGGGTTGCGCGCGGTGCGCTCCGCGAGCACGGCCAGGGCCAGCATGAGCAGGGTGAGCGCGCCCAGCGCGTACGTCCAGAAGGAGTTCCACTCGAACTCCGTGCCGCCCAGCGTCAGCAGCAGCATCAGGGCGCTCGCGCTGGCCGTGATGGTCGTCGCGCCCCAGATGTCGATCGAGGTGCTGCGCTTGACCTTGGGCAGCTTCAGCACCTTCTGGATCACCACGAACGAGATCACCGCGAACGGCACGACCACGTAGAAGCACCAGCGCCAGCCGAGCCAGTCGGTGTCGACGATGAAGCCGCCGAGCAGCGGCCCGGCTACGGTGGAGATGCCGAAGACCGCGCCCATGTATCCGGAGTAGCGGCCCCGCTCCCTGGGGGAGACGATGTCGCCGAGGATCACCTGGGCGAGGGCCGACAGGCCGCCGACGCCCAGACCCTGCACGGCGCGCGCCGCGATGAGCTGCCCCATGTCCTGCGAGAGGCCGGCGACGAGCGAGGCGGCGACGAACAGCCCGAGGGCGGTCTGGAAGAGCAGCTTCCGGCCGAAGACGTCGGAGAGCTTGCCCCACAACGGTGTCGACACCGTCATGGTCAACATAGTGGCCGAGGCCACCCAGGAGTACTGGTCCTGACCGCCGAGTTCTCCCACGATCGTCGGCAGCGCAGTTCCCACCACGGAGGTCGAGATCATCGAGGTCAGCATGGCGAGCATCAGCCCGGACATGACCTCGAGGATTTCGCGGTGGGTGTAGGTCCGCTTCGTGGGGGGTGCGGCCTGTGTCTGGGCTACCAAGACACCACATCCCTTTCATACGCGTCTATCTCGGACGAGTATACGCCTGTTTACTAGCCGCGCGGCAAGTGGGTCTCGCTGAGTACCATGCGAGACATGGAAGCCCCGGTGAAGGACGCGCGCCCGCGCGACCGTGAAGCCACCCGGCAGCGCCTGCTGTCGGCGGCCCGCGCCCTGTTCGCCGAGCACGGCTACGAGCAGGTGACGGTCCGGCAGATCGCGGCGGCGGCCGACGCCAACATCGCCCTGGTGGGGCGCTATTTCGGCTCGAAGGCCGGGCTGTTCGGCGCCGTCCTGGAAGGTGAGCCCACCGTCCTCCAGGTGATCGACGGCGACCCGGAAGGGCTGGTGCGCAGGCTCGCCGAGTACGCGGCGGCCCGCATGCACGCCGACCCGGAGAGTCCGATCCTGCGCTCCGTCGAACGTTCGGCGGGCGACCCGGAGATCCGGGCGCTGGTGCGCGAGCGCCTGCACAGCACCGTGGTGGCGAGGCTGTCAGAGCAGCTCGACGGGCCCGACGTGGCGGCCCGCGCCCGGATGGCGACGGCCGTGTTCCTGGGCGTCGGCCTGATGCGCCGCCTCATCGGCCCGATGGAGGCCACCCCCGCGGACGTGCGGCGCCTGACCGCCGTGTTCGAGGCGTGCCTGGCCGAAGACCCGGGCGACTGACCCTCAACCGGGCCGGTTGGCCCCACGCAGGCGGCGCGTCCGCCGGGCGACGTAGAACACCCGCAGCCCGATGCCCACCACGGCCCCCACGCAGCATCTCCAGAGCGCGCCGGTGAAGTCGTAGGCGCTGTCGGCGGGCTTGGGGTTGATCCGCCCTTGCGGGTCGAAGGCGACCGCGATCCGCTCGCCCGCCTTCCCCGCCGGGGAGTCGGTGGTCATGGCGGTGACCTGCCGCTGCGCGCAGGTCAGCGTGTGGTCGTAGGAGGTGGAGGTGGTCGTGCTCGTCGTGCCGTCGGCGTTGGTGGTCGTGTGGGTCTCCTGCCGCATGTCGACGCGGACGATCGTGCACGGCGTCGTCTGCCCGCGCTCGGTGAGCACCCACGCGTCGACGGCGTCCGTGGCGGCGAACAGGGCGATGCTGAGCGCGATCGACGACCCCAGGAAGATGATCACTTGGTGGAAGTACAGGCCGGTGAACAGGGCGAGCGCCAGCGCGGCCAGCATGGCGACCACCTGGAGGAGGCCGCCCGCCCAGTTGTCGAGCCAGCCCGGAGGGTCGGCCGCCACGATCTTCGTCACGACCGCCAGCCCCAGCCCCGCGACCGGCGCGGCCACGGCCATCAGCAGCCCCGGGTGTCCATCTGCGCTACCTCGCACCGCCCCGCCTCTCTGGATGTCGTCCTGCTCGAATCGGGTCAGGCCGGGCGTGCTGCGCTAAAATCTGCCACATGACCTGGCGACATTGATCCACGGCCAGAGGCCGACGCGGGCAACGCGGGCCTCCAGGGTGCGAGCGCACCCGGAGTCCCTGATCGTTTCCCCTGGAAGGCCTCATGATCTCTTCTCCGCCGCGTGCTTCCCGCAAGCTGGTGGGCACGCTCTACGGCTACCTGTTCCTGAGCGAGTTCGTCTTGCTCTATCCGGTGTACACGTTGTTGTTCACCGATGCAGGGCTGTCGGTCGCAGAAACGTCGTCGTTGTTCGTCATCTGGTCCGTCACCGGCATGGTGCTGGAGGTGCCCTCCGGGGCCTGGGCCGACGCCTTCTCCCGGCGGCTGCTGCTGTGCCTGGGGCCGCTGCTCGGCGCGGCGGGGTTCGGGCTCTGGACTCTGTTTCCGTCCTATTGGGCGTTCGCGCTGGGGTTTGTCCTTTGGGGGGCGAAGGAGGCCCTCGTGTCCGGGTCCCTCGAAGCGCTCGTGTACGAGGAACTGGAGCGCCTCGGGGAGTCCGGCCGGTACGCGACCGTCATGGGCAGGGCCCGTTCCGTCGGGCTGTGCGCCGACGCGGCGGCGATCGGCCTGGCCGTGCCGGTGTTCGCGGTCGGCGGCTATCCCGTCGTGGGCGCCGCCAGCGTGGTGGTCGGCCTCGTCTGCGCCGCGATGGCCCTGGCGTTCCGCGAGCACCGCTCCGGCGTCGAACCCGAGGCCGGCGACGGCTACCTGGCCACTCTGAAGGCCGGGCTCGCGGAGGCGCGCGGTGATCGGCGCGTCCTGAAGGCCCTGCTGCTGGTTCCCGTGGTGACGGCGGTGTGGGGGGCTCTGGAGGAGTACGTCCCGTTTCTGGGGTTGGAAGCGGGCGTGTCCGCGTCCACCGTCCCGTTGCTGATCCTGCTGGTGTGGGTGGGGGCCACGGCCGGCGGCCTGCTGGCGGGACGCGCCCAGCGCCTGCCGGTCCGCGGGCTGGCCGCGGTGATCGCGGCGGCGGCGACGGCCATGGCGGGCGGGGCGCTCACCGGGCATCCGGCCGGGTTCCTGCTCGTCGCGGTGGCCTTCGGGGCCTTCCACATGGCCGAGGTGGTGGTCGACGCGAGGCTGCAGGACCGGATCACCGGCTCCAGCCGGGCCACCGTGACCTCGGTGGCGGGCCTGGGCACGAACGTGGTGGGCCTGCTCGTCTACGCGGTGTACGGGCTGACCTCGTCGTTCGTCTCGCACGGCGTCAGCTTCGCGCTGCTGGTCGTGCCGTACGTCCTCGTGGCCCTCTGGCTGGCGTCGGGCTCGGGTCAGGGGCGGTAGCCGAGGTGCTGGAGCACTCCCGCGAGGTAGGTCCTGATCTCGCGGACGCCGTCGCTGTCGGGGTAGGTGCCGAGATGGTGGAGTATCGCGCCGTTGAGGATCTGCTGGAGCACCTCCACGTCGACCGACTCCGGGAGCCGGCCGTCGGCCCTGGCCCGCGTCAGCGTGTCGCGCACCGCCGCCGCGCGCCGCCCCCCGTTGGCGTTCCGGTACGCCTGGAGCAGCTCGGGATAGTCGTCCACGGTGGCGTAGAGGCGGCGGAGCATGCGCCGGCTCCTCGGATGGCTCAGGTACTCGGCCCAGTCGTCCAGCATCCGGTCGACGTCGGGCCAGAAGAGCGCGCCGGGGGCGTGGTCGCTGTGCACCGACTCGATCGCGTGGACCAGCAGGGCCGTCTTGTCGGCGAACCTCCGGTAGACGGTGGCCCGGGTGACGCCCGCGCGCTGCGCGACCTGCTCGATGCTGGTCTGGCCGGCGCCGTACTCGATCAGCAGCTCGAGCGCGGCGCCGAGGATGGCCGCGTCGAGTTCCTGGCTGCGTGGCCGGCCGGGGGCGCGCGGTGTGGTGCTGGTCATGGCGGTGGCTCCCACACTCTGTCGGCTCGGCATCAGGGACTCGTCGCGGTGACCGCGATTAAGTACACGCCCGTATTGTAACTATCCGCAGGTTAGACCCCGGTGACGCCCGCTGCGGACGCCGTACGGAGGGCGTCGGAGACGTGCTGGCGGGCCGTCCTGACACCGCGCGGGTGGTTCCAGCCGATGGCGGCGGTGGGGATGCCGTCCACTTCGGCCAGGGCGGTGAAGCGGCCGGCGCCGGGCTCGCCGTCGAGCGGGCGGATGCGCGCGCCTGGCGGGATGACGCCGTGGACCTGCAGCTTGACGTCGTACTGGTCGGTCCAGAAGTAGGGGATCGGGACGTACGGCGAGCCGTGGCCCAGGATGTCGTCGGCCACGGCGACGGCTTGCTGGGTGGCGTTGGTGCGGTTCTCCAGCCGGATGGTTCTGCCGAGGGTCCGGTGGTACCAGCGGGCCACGTCGCCGACGGCGTGGACGCCCGGGGCGGCCCGGCAGTGGGAGTCGCACTCGACGCCGTCGTTGAGGGTCAGGCCGCTGCCGGTCAGCCAGCCGGTGGCCGGGACGGATCCGATGGCCACCACCACCAGGTCGGCGGCGACGCGCTCGCCGTCGGTCAGTTCGACGGCTGTGACGTGCCCGGCGTCCTCGCTCAGCCCGGCGACGCCGACGCCGGTGCGGACGTCGACTCCGTG
Source organism: Nonomuraea sp. NPDC000554 (assembly GCF_040300065.1). Classification (NCBI taxonomy): domain Bacteria; kingdom Bacillati; phylum Actinomycetota; class Actinomycetes; order Streptosporangiales; family Streptosporangiaceae; genus Nonomuraea; species Nonomuraea sp. NPDC000554. Next base: position 173,709 of record NZ_JBEPDC010000018.1, read on the forward strand.
CCTCTGGTGCAGCGCGGCCACCAGGGCACCGAGTTCGTCGCCGATCAGCCGGGCCATGGCCACCGGGACGGGGTCCACGAGGGTGACGCGCGCGCCGAGGAGGCGGGCGGTGGCGGCGATCTCGCAGCCGAGCACGCCGGCCCCGATGACCGCGACCCGCGCCTCCCGCTTCAGCGCCGCGCGCAGGGCGAGGGCGTCGTCGAGGGTGCGCAGGGTGTGCACGCCGGCCGGCTCGCCCTGGAACGCCAGCCGTCGCGGGGTCAGCCCGGTGGCGATGACGAGCGCGTCGTAGGAGAGCGTCCGCCCGTCGTCGAGCTGCACGGTGCGGGCCTCCGTGTCGAGCCGCACCGCGCGGTGGCCGGGGATGAACGCGTCGAGTCTGGCCCGGTCGGGGAGGAAGGCGCGCTCCGGGGGCCAGATTCCGGCCAGGACCTCCTTCGACAGGGGCGGCCGGTCGTAGGGCGGGTGCGGCTCCTCGCCGACCAGCCGGATCCGGCCGGTGTACCCCCTGCCGCGCAGCGCCTCGGCCACGGTCAGGCCGCCGACCGAGGCGCCGACGACGAGCACGTCCGCGGGGCCCTTCACTGCTCCTGCTCCAGGAGGATGGCCGCGGCGGGGCAGACCAGGGCGGCCTCCGCGACGGCCTCGTGCAGGTCGGCGGCGGGGTCCGGGTCGAGGAGGACCACGATGCCGTCCTCGTCGCGCTGGTCGAACACGTCGGGCGCGACGAGGACGCACTGGCCTCCACCGACGCACTTCTCCTGGTCGACGGTCACTCTCATGGGATGGCGATCCTTTCGGGCGGCACGCCGAACGGGCGCACCACGCAAGTGGGACGGGTGCGCCGGCACAGGCGGCGCGCGGGTGAGGGACGCGCAGCCTCGGGCGGCGGCGCGCGGGTGAGGGACGCGCGCCCGGGGTCAGGCGGTGGGCGCGCGGATGTTTCGGACCCGGTGGGCGGGCGCCCCGCTACTTGGGCGGCCTGGACACCAGGCTGTCGAAGGCGCGGTCGGGCAGGAGCTTGTTGAGCCGGAGCAGCGTTCCGGCCATGTACCCCACGGGGTAGCGAGGCTTCGGCGAGACCGACTCGACGGCCTTCCTGATGGCCTGGGCGACCACGCGGGGGTCGGACGCCTTGCTGCCCCCGCCCATCGCCGTCTCGGCCTTCCTCGCCATCGCCTCGGCGACGTCCCGGTACGCCCCCTTGCCGGAGTTCTCCCGCAGTCCCTGGGTTGTCCCGGAGTCGAACTCGGTCTTGACGATGCCCGGCTGGATGATCACGACGTTGACGCCGAACCGCTTGACCTCCTGCCGCAGCGTGTCCGAGTACGCCTCCAGCGCGTGCTTCGAGGCGTAGTACCAGGCGCCGAGCGGCAGGGCGATCTCGCCGGCGATGGACGAGACGTTGACGATCGTGCCCGACCCCTGCCGGCGCATGTGCGGCAGGACCAGCTGGATCAGCCGGGCGGGCCCGAAGACGTTGACCTCGAACTGGTTGCGCGCCTGCTCCATCGGCACGTCCTCGGCGGCGCCGTAGACGCCGATCCCGGCGTTGTTCACGAGCACGTCGATCCTGCCCTGCTCGTCGAGCACCGTGTGGACGACCCGTTCGAGGTCGGCCTCGTTCGTGACGTCCATCGGGAGGACGTGGCCGCCGGCCCCGCGGAGGGCGTCCATCTTGGCCATGCGCCGTGCGGCGCCGTACACCGTGTGGCCGGCGCGCATGAGCTCCAGGGCGGTGGCGTTGCCGATTCCGGATGAGGCGCCGGTGATGAGGCAGATCTTGGCTGCCATGGGATGTCTCCCTTCGTGAGAGTACAAAGGTGATGTCTCACCCGGTACGGCTTCCTTACGCCGTCGTTCAGGTCGAGGTGAGCAGGAGCGGCAGTTGCTACACCGTGTCCCAGGTCACCGGCAGGCGGTGCGCGCCGTAGATCATCATGTCGGTGCGCATGGGCACCTCTTCGGGCGTGACGGCCAGACGCAGCGTCGGGAAGCGCCTGAACAGCTCGGGGATGGTGACCCGTATCTCGACGCGGGCCAGCTGCTGGCCCAGGCACTGGTGGATGCCGTGGCCGAAGGCCAGGTGCCCGGTGGCCGACCGGTGCAGGTCGAGCGAGTCGGGGTTGTCGGGGAAGCGCTTCGGGTCGCGGTTGGCCGTCGGGAGCGACACGGTGATCGTCTGGCCGGCCTTGATCGGCTGCCCGCCGAGCTCGATGTCCTCCAGCGCGGTCCGCATCGTGCCGCCGGTGACGCTCAGGTAGCGCAGCAACTCCTCGACGGCCTTGTCGGTGTTCTCCGGCTCGGAGAGCAGGATGTCGACCTGGTCGGGGTTGCTCATCAGCGCGTAGGCGCTCATGGCGAGCATGTTCGCGGTGGTGTCGAATCCGGCGCCCAGCACGATGCCGGAGATGTTGATCAGCTCTTCCTCGGTCAGGTCGTCGTTGGCGACCAGGCCGCTGAGCAGGTCGTCGGCGGGCTCGGCGCGCTTGGCCAGCACCAGGTCGCGCAGGAACTGCCCCAGCCTGGCGGAGGCGGCGATCTTGTCCTCCCGCGACGCGTTCAGGGTCATCAGCACGGTGAGGTCACGCTGGAACCCGACCCGCTCGCCGGCCGCCACCCCGAGCAGCTCGCAGATGATCAGGCCCGGGATGGGCACCGTCAGCGCCTCGCACAGGTCGACCGGCGGGCCGTGCTTCTCCATCGCGTCCAGGTGCTCGGTGACGAGCTCGTGGACCCTGTCGGTGAGCTGGCGCATCCGGCGGACGGTGAACTGACCGGTGAGCAACTGGCGGTAGCGGGTGTGCTCGGGCGGGTCCATGACGGTGAAGGAGCCCGGTGGTGCCGGTTGCGGCTTGTCGGTCACGGTCGTCATGGCCACCGGGCTGTGGTTCAGCTCGGCGCGGTGGCTGAGCCGATCGTCGGCCAGGACGGCGCGGACCATCTCGTGGCTGGTCGCGAGCCAGCCGATGTGGTCGTCGGGGTAGGCCATCGGAACGAGGGGTTGCTCGTCCCGGAGCGCTGCCAGTCTCTCCGGTGGGTCGAAGGGGCAGCCCTCGGCGCGCTCCATGGGGCGTAGCCCCTCGACGGGCGTGGTCTCAGTCATCCCGATCTCCTCTTCCCCGAGTACCGCCGCTGGCAGGTACCGCTCCGGTGTGCGCTATTTACGATACAACACAGCTCTGTATCCTATCTAGGCGGCCGGCGTCGGGGCTGATGGCGATCGCCTTCTGGACCCTCCGCGGCGACTCCTCGCCCGCCGATAGCCGGAGGTCAGGGCGTTACGGGCAGATCTGCCGGTACGGGACGCCGGGCAAGTACTGCTGCCACTCGGCCCGCGTCAGCGTCCGCCCGGCGCGGGCGCAGATCGTGGCGGCCGACCGCCCGGGGTCCACGGACATGTCGCGCAGCACCCCCTTGCCGTCGAGAATGCGCAGCACCGCGCCACCGGAACCGAACGCGACCGACACGAGGTCCTCCTGCGCCGACGACATCGACGGCCCGAGCTTGCGCGGCGTGGCGGGATCCCACAGCTGGACCTCCCCCGCGCCGACGGACGCGGCCACGTCGCCCTTGGGGGAGAAGACGATCTGGACGACCCCGACGCCGTCGTTGTTGTGCGCCCGGAACATCGGGCCGCGCCTGCCGCCGGTGCGCACGTCCCAGAACGCGAGCCTGCCCAGGAAGTCGCCGGTGGCGAGCGTCGCTCCATCAGGGCTGAAGGCGATCGTCCGCAGCCCGCCGTAGAGGCCTCCCGCGCCGAAACCGGGGCCCACCGGCTGTCCGGTGGCGAGATCGATCAGGTGGTTCGCCGATTTGGTCACCGGGAGGATCATCCTGCTGCCCGGCCGGAACACGGCCTCCGACAGGTCTCCGGTCTCGACGGGACGCAGCCAGGCGTGGTGCGGCACGTCCCAGATGAACACGCGGCTGCGGCTCTTGCCCTCGATGTCGTCGTAGGTGTCGCTGGCGCAGACCGCGACGAGCGTCCCGTCCCCGTTCACGGCCAACGAGGACACCGACCAGATGCCCGGCAGCCGGGCCGTGGTCACCCGCGACGGCTGGGAGGTGTCCCACATCCTCAGTGACACTCCCACGCTGCTGGCGGACGCGAGCAGTCGCCCGTCGCCACTGAAGGCGAGGTTCATGTCGCTGTCCCCGGCACTGACCCGCAGCGGCGAGCCGATCGGGCGGCGCCGCGCGGCGTCCCAGAGCACCAGCTCCCGCGATTCGGCCTTCTGGTGCGTGGCCAGGAACCGCCCGTCGGGGCTGAATACGGCGGTCTCCGGGACGCGGCCGGGCAGCCGCACGGGGTTGACCAGGTCGGAGATGTCGAGACTCACCACAGTCTCGTCGGCGAGGTAGCGCAGGGTCGTGCCGTCGAAGGCCACGTTCTGCACCCCGCCCTGGTAGTCGAGCAGGGTGTTGCCGTCGGAGACGCGGATGAGCTCGAAACCGTCGTCGCCGCCGGCCACGAGGTAGCGGCCGTCGGGGCTGAACCAGATCCGGCCGCCGTTGGAGTCCCACCCGGTGGACGGCTGGTGCTGGAGTGAGCGCCCGGTACGCAGGTCGACGAGGGAGATGTCCGACTCGGTGCCGCACGCGACCGTGTGACCGTCGGGGCTGATGGCCGCCGCCCGGGCGTCCTTGACGCAGGTGTCGGAGTCGTGCCAGCGCGCCGCCGGCTTCCCGCTCGGCAGCCTCCGCAACTCGAAATGACCTTCGAGGTCGGTGTTCGCGACCAGGTCGTTGGCCGGCGTGACGGACGGCTCCAGCATGCCCGCCTTGGTGGAGACGGTCGCGTCGGTTCGCGTGTCCCACAGGCCGCCGCCCTGGCTCCCCTGCACGTAGACGTACCGGTCGCCGGTCTGGAACTCGACACCGTTGAAGAACCCCGGCTCGCTGATCCTCCATCTGGCTCCGGTCTGCCTGCCGGTCCTGGTGTCCCAGACGGTGATGGCATGGCCCGCGGCCACAGCCAGCAGCCTGCCGCTGGGGCTGAGGTCGGCTCCCAGGAACCGGTCCGCGCCGATCTTCAGGTCGTTCCACCCGCCGATCCGCTTCCCGGTGCGCACGTCGTAGATCCGCACCCCTTGCGGGGACACGCTGACGAAGGTGCGCCCGTCCCCGGTGATCTGCCGAACGGTCTCACCGCCGGAATCCGGGTCGGCGAACGCCGCGCGCTCGCGCTGCGCCCACGCGTTCGCCAGCGTCGCCCGCGTCGCGGAGACGGGGGCCAGCCGCCAGGCGGCGACGCTGAGCAGCATCGCCCGCACCGGGTCGGACGCGCGCATCGTGTCGGCCTGCGCCGCGACCTTGCCCGCCAGCGCCTCGTCCCGCTGCGCGGCGACGACCTGGCTCTGCTCGGAGACCACGCGGCTCTGCCACACCGAGACCGCGCCGCCGGCCAGGGCGAGGACGAGCAGGGCGGCCAGGGCGACGGTGAGGAGGCGGCGACGCCTGACCCGGTGGCGGGTGGCGGTGTCGCAGGCGTCCAGGAAGTCGCGTTCGAGCCGGCTGAGAGTGAGATGGCGGCGTCCGGTGGCGGCCCAGCGCACCGCCGTTTCCAGGCGGCTGCCCTGGAAGACGTCGCCTTCGCGGCGTCCGTGGGCGTCCCAGTGGCGCGCGGCCGAGCGGATCGTGTCGTGGGTGGGCAGGCCGTCGCGCTCGTCGCCGACCCAGGACCGCAGGCGTGGCCAGGCCTGCACCAGGGCCGGCCGGGTCAGGGCGATGTCGTCGCCCCGGACGGTGAGCAGGTACGAGAAGACGTCCAGGATCCGGTCGAAGGCGGCCCGCTCCTGCGGCGTCCCGGCCAGCTCCGCGCGGGACGCGGCACGGACGGCCAGCTCGCCCGCGTCCGTGAGCGTCACCAGGCGCAGGAACAGGTTGGGAACCAGGTCCCGCACCGACGGGTTGAGGAACCCGTAGGCGTCCTCGGCCAGCGTGCCGAGCGCGGGGTCGGCCGCGGCGCCCCGGCCGAGCAGCCCGGCTTCGGCGCTGCCGATGGTGAGCAGCTCGGCCTGGCCGCCCTGCGCGCCGCTGACCAGGCCGAGCAGCAGCTCGCGCGCGGTGGGCCTGGCGAGCGGATCCTTCGCGAGAGCCGCCGAGACCAGGGGACGCAGCGAGCCCGGCAGCGGGGCGAGGTCCGGGTCGGCCGACAGGACCCGGTGCATGACCGCGCCCAGACTCTCGGCCCGGAAGGGGTCGTCGCCGTTGGCGGCGTAGAGCACGATCGCGCCCCAGGAGAACACGTCGGCGGGCGCGCCGGCCCGCTGACCGGTGAACACCTCCGGAGCCATGTAGGTCGGGGTGCCGGCCACCTGGCCGGTGGCGGTCAGCGACATCTCCAGGGTCCGCGCCACCCCGAAGTCGATCACGCGCGGACCGTCGGGGCCCAGCAGCACGTTGTCGGGTTTGAGGTCGCGGTGGACGACGCCGGCGTCGTGGATGGCGGCCAGCGCGGTGGCCACCGCCGTGGCCAGGCGGTGCAGGTCGTCGCCGGTGAAGCGGCGCCCGCCGGTGACCGCCTCGCGCAGGCTCGGCCCCTCGACGTACTCGCTGACGATGTACGGCTTGGGCGCGTCCAGCTCGGCCGCCAGCACCCGGGCGGTGCAGAACGCGGCCACCCGCTGGGCGGCGGCGGCCTCCTTGCCGAACCGCGACCGCAGGCCCGGGTCGCCGGCCGCGTCGCCGTGCAGCACCTTGACGGCCACCCGGACGCCCTGGGGGTCGTACGCCTCGTACACCACCCCCTGCCCTCCGGCCCCGAGCCGCCCGGCGAGCCAGAAATCCCCTAACCGGGGAGGGTCTCCAGGAAGCAGGGCCGACGCCATCTCATCACTCCGCATCTCCGACGGACTACGTCGTTAGATGCCGCCCGCCTGCTCGAGGTTGTCGTCACTGTTGACCATCCAGGTCTCGTGCAGGTGCAGCCAGCCCAGCCCGTCCCCCTGGCGGCGGAGCACCACCGTCGCCCGGCGTCCCCTCTCGTGCTGCCACTCCGTGTAGGTCGCGACCACCAGCTCCGGCGAGTCCGCCACCACCCGCACATCCCGGATCTCGACGAGCGAACGCGTCACGCCCATGGCCACGGCTGGGCCGCGATCCACTCGCGCAGCGGTGTCAGGCGGACGCCCAGCCGTTCCTCCAGGTCCGGATCGACGGGGTCGACGGCGCCCGCGGTGGTCGCGAGCCAGCGGTAGGTGGCGGCGACCCCGGCGGCGGTCGGCTCGCCCAGGGCGCGGGCCAGGGCGTGCTCGAACTCGTCCACGTCCTGCTCCGCGTAGCGCACCCCCGGCCCGAACGCCGCCGCCAGCTCGGTGCCGGTCACCGTGTCGGGGCCGCCCACGTCCAGGACGGCGCCGTCCAGCCCGTCACGGGTGAGCGCGGCGACCGTGATGGTGGCCAGGTCGGCGTGGCTGAGCCAGGCCACGGGCAGCCCCGCCGGCAGCGGATAGCGCAGCACGCCCTCGTGCGCCAGCGGGCCCGCCACCCACGGCGCGAGCAGGTTGTCGAGGTAGACCGGCGGGCGTAGCACCACCGTGGGCACCCCGGACTCCAGCAGGGACGCCACCGCGGCCCGCCGCGTCTCGAACGCCGCGACGCCCGTGGCCTCCGAGGGAGTCCGGTTGCCCGTGTTGAACACCAGCCGCTCCACCCCGGCGGCCAGCGCGGCGTCGATCACGTTGCGCACGTAGGCGGCCACCAGCTCCGGCTCGTACACCATCGGCAGCAGTACCGACGCGCGGCTCACCCCGGTGAACGCCGCCTTGACCAGAGCCGCGTCGCCCAGGTCGCCGACGAAGGGCTGGACGCCGTCGGGCATCCGGTCCGAGCGGGCCAGCCCGCGTACGCGCTGCCCCGATGCCACGAGTTCGCGGGCGACCGCGCCGCCCTGGGCGCCTGTCGCGCCGATCACGAGAAATGTCATGGGCGACAGTCTGTCCAGCCGCTGCGATACTCTCCATAAACCCAGCTCCCCAGAACTTTAAGGATCGTCCATGGACGGCGACCTGCTCAGCGAGCTGCTCGCCCCGCTCCGCCTGCACGGCGTCTTCTACAGCCGCTGGTCGGCGCGCGCCCCGTGGGGCGTGGCAGGCGATCGGGACGACTGCGCGATCCTCCACTACGTGCAGAAAGGCACGTGCACCGTCGAACTCCCCGAAACCAGGCCGATCCAGCTGCGCGCCGGCGACCTGGCCGTCTTCCCGCGCGGGAGCGCGCATCACCTGGCTGACGCCCCCGGCAGGCCGACCGTGCCGCTGGCCCACCTGCTGCCGCAGCGGACCCCCGGAGCCGTGCGCACCGTGTGGATCGACGGGCCGGGCCCGGAGACGACCATGCTCTGCGGCGGCCTGCACTATGACGCCGCGGCCGCCGCCCCGCTGTACCGGGCGCTGCCCCGGGTGCTCGTCCTCGACAGCGCCATGATGAGCGGTCAGCCGCTGCTCGCCGACACCCTCGCCCGGCTCGCCGGCGAATGGGACACGGCCGAGCCCGGCGCCCAGCTCGTCGCCCTGCGCGCGTTCGAGCTGACCTTCGTGCTCGCCCTGCGCGCCGCGCTCGGCAACCTCGCCGCGGACGAGCCGGTGCTGCGCGCCCTCCGCCATCCGGCGATCAGCCAGGCGCTGCTCGCCGTCCACACCAGGTTCGCCGAGCCGTGGACGGTGGAGACGCTGGCCGCCGAGGCCGGGCTGTCACGCTCGGCGTTCGCCGCGACCTTCCGCGAGCTGGTCGGCGAGGCGCCCATGCGGCACCTGACCGCGCGCAGGATGCAGGAGGCCGCCCGGCTGCTCGCCGAGACGGCGCTGCCGCACGGCCGGATCTCCGAACGCGTCGGCTACCGCTCGCCCGTCGGCTTCCACCTGGCCTTCCGCCAGTGGTACGGCACCACTCCCGGCGACTACCGCAGGAGCAGGCCCGACACCGGCACGTAGGGAACCTGGAGCGTTGGCCGTTCGTCACCACCGTGTCGAGCACGTCAGCCGGAAAGGGGCCATGCAGTTCCCCTTCCAGGGGCAGGGGTTCGTCCTCGTCCAGGCGAGCGAGGGGCCGCTCGTCGTCCAGGCCCACTAGTGGTACTGGGCGATGACCGCGCGGCGCCAGAAGCCGCCGTCGGCCTCGAGCCGGCCGACGGCCCAGACCGTGCCGGTGCGCGGTACGTCGGCCAGCGCCTCCAGGCCGAAGAACTGCGAGCGCTTCAGCTCCGGTACGGCCGGCAGACGCGGCAGGTGAGTCCGCCGACCGGCGGCGTCCAGGCGCCAGGTGTCCTGGAACCAGGGGCCTCCCGCCGCGAGCAGGACGCCGCCGGAGCCGTCCCCGGCCAGCTTCGGACAGCAGTACCGGGACTCGGGGGCCGAGCGCTTGGTCCACTGGCGGCCGTCCCAGTGCAGGAGGATCGGCGGCGGGTCGTCCGGCTCGTCGTCCGCCTCGCCGTGGTTGAAGGTGTGCTCGCCGACGGCCCACACGTTGTCGCCGGACAGGGCGGCCACCGCGTCCAGGCCGGCGCTCCCTTCCGGCGGTTTCGGCTCGGCGAACGCGTACGTCGGCGTCGGCACCAGCCGCCAGGTCTGGCCGTCCCAGTGCATCGCGGCGGGCTGGGACATCTCGTCGTTCGTGATCGCCGGCCCCTCGTGGCGGGCGCCCACGGCCCACAGATCACCGGGGCCGGTGCCGCTGAGCGACTGCGCGTCGGCCGGGAGCCGTACCTTGCGCCAGGCCTGACCGTCCCAGTGCCTGGCGTACGGCTGCCCGACGCCGTGGACGGTCCAGGCGTCGCCGGGGCCGAGCACCGCGAAGTCGGCGACGTCCCCGGTGTCGAGCTCGGCCCCGACCTCCTGCCAGCGTGACCCGTCCCAGCGGAACGCCGCCATGCTGTCGACCTGGTCACCGGTCACGCGCTTCGGCGCGAGCAGCCAGACGTTGTCGGGCGCCGAGGCGGCCACGCGCACCTGGGACCCCGCCGGCACCGCGCCCAGACCCGCCGGCGGCTCGACCTGCCGCCAGTTGGAGCCGTCGTAGCGCAGCAGCAGGACCTTCCCGGACGCGGTTCCGACAGCCCACGCCTCCCTCGGCCCGGCGGCGGCGGCGTCCAGCAGTTCGGAGTCGGGCTGCTCGCTGACGTAGACGTACCGCCAGCCCGAGCCGTCGGCTGTGGGCGTGACGACCGGCCCCGGCGTGGGCGTCTCGCCTTCGGACGTGGACGCCGTGGGCCGGCCGCTCTTCGTTGTGGCCACCTCCCCGGCACCGTCGGACGCGCACCCCGCCACGGCCACGGCGAGTGCGACGAGCAGCGTGCCGATCAGCCTCATCCCCGACATGCTAGGCGACCCGGTACGGCGGGCAGGGGCAAGTTCGGTGACACCGGCATAGATCGGTGTTCTGCCCGCGTCCTTGCTTGGTGACATCGCGAGGAGGACGGGTGGATCCAGGATTTGAGACGGCACTCCGGGAGTTCGTCGTCGATCGGTCGGCCGCGCTGTTCCGTACCGCGTACCTGCTGACCGGTGACCGGCACGCCGCCGAGGACCTGGTGCAGTCGGCGCTGGCCAAGACGGCCGCCAAGTGGCGCGGCCTGCGCGACCCGGCCGCCATCGAGGGGTACGTCCGCCGAGCCATGTACCACGAACGGGTGAGCTGGTGGCGGCGCCGTTCCCGCGTCACCGAGGTGCCCACCGGATGGCTGCCCGACCAGATCGGCGACGGGCACGCCGAGGCCGCCGATCTTCGCCTGGTGATGCGCGCGGCTCTGGCCCGCCTGACGCCCCGGCAGCGGACCGTGCTCGTGCTGCGCTACTTCGAAGACCTGTCCGAGACCGAGATCGCGCAGCTGCTCGGCGTCGGGGTGGGGTCGGTACGCAGCCAGATCTACCGGTCCCTGGAGCGTCTGAAAAAGGCCGCGCCCGAACTGACCACCGTGAGGGAGTTTCGATGAACGTCGAGGACCTGCTCCGCCAGACCCTCTCCGAGATGGCTGACGAGGAACCGCCGCCCCCACCGGGCCGGTTCCTCCAGGTCCGACCGCGCCGACGCGGCCTCGCCCTCGCGGCGGCGGCAGCGGTCGCCGTGCTGGCCCTCGGCTCCACGCTCGTGGTCGACGGCCTGTCCTCCCGGCCGGGAGCGCCCTCCACCGGGCCCGGCTCCACGGCGCGGGCCGCACACGTCCTGACGGTGAAGGCGGGGCTGCGACTCTCGGACACCCTGCGGCAGCTGTCGGCCGCCACCGGCAGGCCGCTGGCGGAGTTCGTCAGGGCCGCCGAGAAGGGCGAGGCGCTCGGCCTTCCGGCCTACGCCAAGGGCGAGCTGGAAGGCTTCGCCTTTCCCGCCACGTACGAGGTCTCGTCCACGTCGACTCCCGACGAGCTCCTCGCCGCGATGGTGGCCCGTTTCAATCGCTTCGCTGACGACAACGACCTCGTGGACGGTGCCCGGCGTGCCGGCCGGACGCCACTGGAGATCGTGATCATCGCCAGCATCGTCCAGGCCGAGGCGGGCGACGTCCGCGACATGCCCAAGATCGCGCGGGTCATCTACAACCGGCTCGACCACAAGCCCGAGATGAGGCTGCAACTGGACAGCCCGCTCCTGTACGACCTGAACAAATACGGCGTCAAGGCCTCGAACGACGATCTCAGGAGCCGCTCGCGGTACAACACCTACAAGCGGTTCGGCCTGCCGCCCGGCCCCATCGACAATCCGGGTGAAGACGCCATCAAAGCGGCACTGAGGCCGGCCGAAGGCTCCTGGCTCTACTTCGTCGCGACCGACCCGAAGAAGACCACCATGAAGTTCGCCGCCTCCCAGTCCGAGTTCCTCAAGCTGGTCGAGGAGCTCAGGAAGAACCAGGGCGCCAGCCTGCCTACAGCCCTCCGCTGAGGTCGTCAGGCTCCTGGACGACGTCGAGGCGCATGAAGGTGGCGCCGTGCATGGCCGCGCGAGCGCCGAGGACGTGCCCGTCGCACATCAGGCTCTCCGCTCCAACCTGGTCGGTCACCTTCCACGTCACCGGCTCGCGGCACTTCTGGCCGCGCCGGTCGTAGTTCCAGGTGCGGCGGCACACCCGGCAGGTGGTCACGTTGGCCATGGAGGAGAGCGTGTTGCCGTGCTCGGGGCAGACGCCCCACGGGAAGCCGCACTCCTGCTCGGACAGGGATCGGAACTGAGCCAGGTCTCCGGCCGCCCGCAGCAGGTCCTCGCCCGCTCTCTTCAGCCATTCCGCCGCATGGTGCGCCGCCTGGAGGTGGGCGCGTTCGGGCGATTCGGCGGGCAGGCCGGCGTACAGGGCGCGGGCCTCGGCGCAGAGCGCGTCGGCACGACTGGCGAGGTCGCGTAACTGGGCGGGAGTTATGCTCATCGTCGAGATTCTCCCTTGTTCGCGCGGCTGGTGTGTAGACCCCTGACGAGTCCGACCAGCGCGGCTGTCGGCCCAGCGCCTGCGCGCGCTCTCCAGGCGCGGTTGTGCACCGCCCATGCTGCCGGTACGTCGTCGGCGGCGAACGCCGGCCGTCCTCACAGACCGTTGCCAATGCGCGGTGAGCGTGTTTAGACTCCCCAATTAACGAACATAGCGTTCGTTAATTGAACGCATCCCCCAGAGGACGTCCCATGGCGAACACGCTTGGCATCCACCAGAAACCCGTCCAATCCACCGCCAAAGTAATCCGCGCCGCCATCCTGGGCACCGTCGTCGAGTACTACGACTTCGGCATCTACGGCTACATGGCCACCATGATCAGCGCCCACTTCTTCGTGAAGGACGACCCGACGGCCGCCATCCTGGGTACGTTCGCCACCTTCGCCGTCGCCTTCTTCCTCCGCGTGCCCGGTGGCATCCTCTTCGGCCACATCGGCGACAAGTACGGCCGTAAGAAGGCGCTGACCTGGACGATCCTCCTGATGGCGATCGCCACCACGATCATGGGGCTGCTGCCCACGTACGCCACCCTCGGCGTGTGGGCCACCACGTTGCTGGTGCTCTGCCGCTGCCTGCAAGGCTTCGCGGCCGGGGGCGAGCTGGGCGGGGCCAACTCCTTCGTCTCCGAGCACGCGCCCGCGCGCTGGAGGGCCTTCCAGACCTCGATGGTCAACTCGGGCACCTACCTCGGCTCGCTGTTCGCCTCGCTGATGGCGTTGCTGCTCAGCTCGACCATGAGCAAGGAGCAGATCGCGGAGTGGGCCTGGCGGATCCCGTTCCTGCTCAGCCTGGTCATCGGCCTGGTCGGGCTGTGGATCCGCAACTCCATGCAGGACACCCCGCAGTTCGAGGCCCTGGAGGAGCGGCAGGACGTGGTCAAGGTGCCGTTCCTCGCGCTGATCCAGACCTCCTGGCGGCAGATCGTCACGATCGTCCTGCTCGGCGCGGTCATCACCGGCGGTTACTACATCGCCTCCGTCTACGCCGCCACCTACCTGCAGACCGCCGGAGGCCGCTCCCCGCAGCTCGCCTTCGCCTCCACCTGCGTGGCGATGGTCGTCGGCGTGATCACCCTGCCGATCTCCGGCTACCTGGGCGACAGATACGGCAGGAAGCCGGTTTGCCTGGCGGGCTCCGCCGCGGCCGCGCTGCTCGGGGTGCCGATGTTCATGCTGATGGCGGACGGCGCGCCCGGCTGGGCGGTGGTGGCCCAGTCGGTGCTGTTCATGTGCGTGTCGGTGGTCAACGGCGTCTCCTTCGCCGCCTACGCCGAGATGCTGCGCGCCCGTGTGCGCTACAGCGGCATCGCGCTGAGCAACAACCTGACCAACATGGTGCTCGGCGGCACGGCGCCGTTCATCGCGACGCTGCTGGTGAGCGTGAGCGGCAACACGCTGGCTCCCGCCGGATACTTCGTGCTCTGCGCGGTGATCAGCCTGGGCGCCTCCTTCGCCCTCAAGGAGACCAAGGGGACGGAGCTGAGCCTGTGACCGCCCGCTTCACCGACAGGACCGTCGTGGTGACCGGCGCGGGCAGCGGCATGGGCCGCGCCGAGGCACTCGCCCTGGCCGCCGAGGGGGCCGAGGTGTGGGTGGCCGACCTCAACGGCGATTCCGCCCGCACGGTTTCCGACGAGATCGTCCGGCGAGGCGGCGCGGCCACGCCGTACCCGATGAACGTGGCCGAGCCGGAGGAGTGGCAGCGGCTCGCCGAGGCGTTGGACGTGCTGCACGGGCTGGTCAACAACGCCGGGATCTCCTTCCGCCACGGCATCGCCGCCACCGGGGTCGAGGACTGGCGCCGGGTGATGGACGTCAACCTGTCCAGCGTGTTCTACGGCATGAAGTTCCTCGCCCCGGCGCTGGCCAGGGCCGGGAACGCGGCGATCGTGAACGTCTCGTCCATCGCCGGGATGCTGGGCTACTTCTCCGCGGCGTACGGCACCAGCAAGTGGGGCGTCCGCGGGCTGACCAAGGTCGGCGCGCTGGAGTTCGCCGGGGACGGCATCCGGGTGAACTCGGTCCATCCGGGACTGGTCGACACGCCGCTGCTGCGCTCGGGAGAGGACAGGTTCGTGACCGAGAGCCTGCGCGCGGTCCCCAGCCGGCGGGTGGCCGCGCCGCAGGAGGTGGCGGCCGCCGTGCTCTTCCTGCTCTCCGACGAGGCGTCCTACGTCAGCGGCACGGAGTTGGTCGTCGACGGCGGCCTGGTCTCCGGCGGCATCTACCACCGCCTCACCACGGACCTGAGCGAATGAGCCCGCCGTACACCGAGATCCTGCACCTGCTCGCGCGGCAGGCGCACGCGATCGACACCGGCCGCGCGCAGGAGTGGGCCGAGACCTTCACCGAGGACGGCGTGTTCAGCTCGCCGACCTATCCGGCGCCCGTCCGAGGCCGCCGGGCGCTCGCCGAGTTCGCCGCGGCCTTCGCCCGCGACAATCCGGCCGGACGACACGTGATCACCAACGTCTGGCTCGACGGCCCGTACGCCAGGTCGGTCCTGCTCGTCCTCGACGGCACGCGGATCGTCCGGGTGACCGAGCTGCGCGATCGGCTCGTCGAGCGGGACGGGCGCCGGCTGATCGCCGAACGAGTCGTCACCCTCCGCCAAGAAGCAGCCGCCAAGGAGCAGCCCACCAAGGAGCAGCATTGATGAGAACAGACACCAGCCCCATCCCCGCGCTCAACCCCGAGCTGGCCGGCCGGGTCGCCGTCGTGACCGGCGCCGCCCAGGGCATGGGCGCGGTCTTCATGGAGGAGCTGGCCCGCCGCGACATCCACGTGGTCGGCGGCGACCTCGACGGCGACCGCATGGCCGCGGTCGCGGAGAAGGTCGAGGGCGTCGGGATGCGGATGGACGTCACCGATCCGGCCGATCACGACGCCCTGCTGGCCCGCGCCCTGGACGCGTACGGCCGGGTCGACTTCTGGATCAACAACGCCGGGGTCTTCCCCCAGGCCGAGTTCACCGAGATCCCGCCGGACCAGCTCACCTCCACCTATCAGGTCAACGTCAACGGCGTCGCGTACGGCGGGCAGACGGCGGCCCGCCACATGCGCGACCACGGCGGAGGTGTGATCGTCAACATGGCCTCGGTCGCCGGCGTCCGGGTCAGGGTGACCAGGGCCGCCTACAACTCCTCCAAGGCCGCCGTGCGCCACCTGACCTCCTGCATGGCCGTGGAGCTGGGGCCGTACGGCATTCGGGTCAACGCCATCGCGCCCGGCTTCATCGACACCGAGATGACCCGATGGGTCCAGGAGGACCCGGTCGCGCTGGAGCGGGCGCTGACCACGGTCCCGTTGCGCAGGATCGGCGCGCCCGTCGAGGTGTTTGGCGCCCTGTACTTCCTGCTGTCCGACAGCGCCAGGTACGTCACGGGCGCGGTCCTCCCGGTCGATGGGGGGTCGCAGCACGTATGACGGACTACGACGTGGTCGTGGTGGGCGCCGGCGGCGCGGGCCTGGCGGCCGCGGTTTCGGCCGCCCAGCAGGGCGGAAGCGTCCTGATCATCGAGTCGGAGGCGGAGATCGGCGGCTCCACCCAGCTGTCGGCCGGGATGCTGACCGCCGCGGGCACGAGCGTGCAGCGCGCGCTGGGCGTGGACGACACCCCCGAGCGGATGTTCCAGCACTACATGGACCTCAACCAGTGGCGGGTGCTGCCCGGCCCGACGCGCGTGTTCTGCCAGGAGTCCGCCTCGCTCATCGACTGGTTGGTCGAGCTGGACGTGGAGATCCCCGCCCAGGTCTCGCGCAACGCGCACATGCCTGGCCTGACCAGGGCCGGGGTGGAGGACGTCTGGCGCGGCCACGTCCCCAAGGACCAGGGATACGGGCTGATCCAGACGCTCGAGCGGGCCCGCAGAAGCCTGGGCGTCGAGCTGGCCCTCGGCAGCCGGGTCACCGACCTGCTGCGGGAGGGCCCTGCTCGCACCGGCGCCGTCACCGGCGTGCGGGTCGGCGAGGACGGCGTCACCGCCCGCTCGGTCGTCATCGCCAGCGGCGGCCTGGCCCGGGACCCCGCCCTGGTCCGCAGGTACTTTCCCGAGGCCGGGGAGGAGTACTTCGTGGTGGCCGCCCCCGGCAGCCGGGGCGACCACGTCTCCCTCGCCGAACGCCACGGCCTCGACCTGTTCGGCCAGGGCTGGGGGCTGCTGCTGGTCACCGCCGAGTTCCAGCGCTTCCACCACTGGCAGAGCGGCTTCCCCCCGCCCTCGCGCATCCACGTCAACCGCGCCGGCCTGCGCTGCATGGACGAGGACGCCCCCTACGCCGTCAGCCCCGGCATCCTCAAGGACCACGGCGGCTGGGTGTGGGCCGTCTTCGACGAGGCCGCCCGCCTCGGCCTGCCCGACGGCTACGCCGACTGGACCCCCGCCCGGGTCCTGGAGGAGAAGACGGTACGGCGGGCCACCACGCTGGCGGAGCTGGCCGTCGAGATGGACGTTCCCGGGCACGTCCTGGCCGAGAGCGTGAGCCGCTTCAACCGCCTCATGACCGCCGGCCACGACGCGGACTTCCTGCGGCACGAGTCGCTGGCCGCCAAGAACGTCGACCCGCGCCTGGCCCCGATCGCCGACCCGCCCTTCTACGCGGTGCGCATGCTGCCGGCCGAGCTCGTCTGCACCCACACGGGCCTGCGGATCGACGGCCGGGCGCGGGTCCACACCACCGAGGGGCGCGCGGTGCCCGGCCTGTACGCCGCAGGCGAGGCGGCGGGCGGCGTACTCGGCGAGCGCTACGTGGGCGGCGGCAACTCCATCGCCCACGCGCTGGTCTTCGGCAGGATCGCGGGACGGGAGGCGCTCCGATGAACGACCGGCTGGACATCGCCGACGTCCTCTACCGCTACGCCCGGGCGGTGGACCGGCTCGACCTCGACGGCATCAGGGCCTGCTACTGGCCCGACGCGATCGACGACCACGGCGGGTACCACGGTCCGATCGACGGGCTGCTCGAGGACATCCGCGGGCGGCACCGCACCATCGACTCGTCCCAGCACTTCATCACCAACGTGCTGGTGGACCTCACCGGACCCGACAGCGCCGACGTCGAGTCCTACTGCCTGTGCTACCTGCGCCAGGCCAGGAAGGGCGGGGAGAGCGACCAGGAACTGGCCGTGATCCGCTGCCGCTACCTCGACCGGTTCGAACGGCGGGAGGGTCGCTGGGGCATCGCCGGCCGTACCGTCGTCTTCGACGAGTACCTGCGGCAGCGCGTCACCGACGAGCTCTCACCCGGCTGGGTGCGTTCTCAGCGCGGGCCCACCGTGAACAGCTGAGCGCTCAGCTCGGCCCCCGCCTTCACCACACGCGGGGCGACGTCCGGAACCGCGGCCTCATCGACCAGCGACACTCCCAGGCTGGTCTCGGGCATCGTGGACGGGGTCAGCACGGGCACCGAGATGCCGGTGATGCCGGGCAGCACGTGGCCCTTGGTGATCGCGTAGCCGAGTGACCGCGCCCTGACCACGTCCTCCGGGTCGTCCGGCTTGGGCGGGCGGCCCGCGAGGATCGCGATGCCGCCCGAGCCGCGGTCGATCTGGTGCCGGTTGCCGGACCTGAAGGCCAGGTGGACGGCCGCCAGCCGCGGCTCCACCACGAGCACCGCCTGCACCTCGGTGTCGCTGATCGGCACCATCAGGTTGGCCGTCGCGCCGGTCGCGTCGGCCAGCTCGGCCATCACCGGGTAGGCGATCCCGCGCAGGTCGCTGTCGACCGCGGAGGCCAGCTCGACCAGGCCGTAGGAGAGGTGGAAGCGCTTGTCGCCGGTGCGGTGGACCAGGTTGTGGGTGGTCAGAGTCTCCAGCATGCGGTGCACGGCCGTACGGTTCAGCTCCAGGGCTCGCGCGATCTCCATCATCGTCGCTCCGCCTGGGCGCTCGGCCAGATGCCAGAGCAGCCGGATCCCCCTGTCGAGGGTCTGCGCGCCGACGACCGGGGAGTTGTTGGCGGTCACACCCTGAATTCTAGAGTCATGCGGCGATGAGTTCCGGCGGTCGCGCTCCTGGTCGCACCGGGTCGCCACGAACGTCTGCGACTCATCCGGTCGGGCCGATTCCTCGCCCGCCCAGTCATCACGTCCGCGGCGGCTTGATCCGCACCCGCTCCTCCTCAGGGCGGCTCTCGAGGTCGTCGAGTTGCTCGCGGATCGTCTTCCGCAGGTCGTCGTAGTCGCGGAAGTAGTAGTCGTTGAACAGGGTGTAGCCCGTCCACATCAGGTTGGCGCACACCTGCGGCGGCACCCGGCCCGTCGCCGCGCCCATGCCGACCAGCGCCACCGACTCGATGCTGCCCGGCTCCTTCTCGTTCTGCATGTGGATGGCCTGGAACGCGGCGGCGCACGCCAGAGCCACGTTCAGCGTCTCGCTCACGTTCTGCACCGACTGCACCATCGTCGGCGTCGAGATCAGGAACTTCGGGTTGACCGCCCCGGACGGTACGCACACGGCGCTTCCCACCGGCAGCGACCCGTCGAACTGATCGCGGATCGCCCGCTGGACGCGCAGCTGGATCCCCGCCCCGAGGTGTTTCTTGATGACCGCGTCGACCCCGCCGTCCATCCGCCCGCGGGAGTTGGTCGGGTTGACCCAGGCGTCGACGTGCTGGTCGAGGAGCGACCCCTGGTGGATCTCGATCGCGGGGGTGTCGGCGAACGCCGCCCGCCACGACTCCACGACCTTCGCGTTGACGTCCGCCAGCACTACCTTGAGCGGCGGCTGCACGCGTTCGACGGTCATGGCTCACTCCGGTTGCGGGGAGGGGATTTCCGGCGTCCACGACGATACCGCGCCACGCGGGCGGACGAGATCTTGGTTGGAGATCGGGGGCGATCTTGGCGTTTGCCAACGTACCGACCCGGGGTTAGCCTGCCGTGAGCCTTCCGCGGATCATGGCCTTGACACAACTGAGAAGAGCCGTGGGCTTTCTGGTTCTCCGGCTCCGGGGTCTTCGCGCGGCACCGTTCCCCACCCCGATCACCCGTGCCGTCACCGGCACGGCTCGCCACTCCGGGAGCCCCCGATGCGCGACACCAGCGCCCCCACCCCGCCCGACCCGAACGACCCGCTGGCCCTCGCCGAACTCTTCAAGGACGGCGGCGAGCCGTGGCTGCCACTCCTGAAGCCGGTCATCGAGGCGCAGCCGGCCGCGGCCACGTTCATCGGCCCGGACCGCGGCCCGAACGTCGTGCCCGTCCGGGAGCTGACCTTCCAGGCGCTCAAGCCCAACCCGCCGCACAAGTGGAAGGTCGTCGTCTTCGGCCAGAACCCGTACCCGCGGGCCGAGAGCGCCACCGGCATCGCCATGTTCGACAACACCTTCCATGACTGGAAGGACAGCCAGTTCGGCAAGGTCATCACCATCCGCTGCATCATCAAGGCGGCGGCGATGTGGAAGCACGGCATCCCCAAGAAGACGCCGATCGCCGACATCCGGGCACTCCTGAAGGAGCACGACACCGTGCAGCCGCCGGAGTGGTTCCAGGCGATGCTCACGCAGGGCGTGTTGCTCTTGAACGCGGCACTCACCGCCAGCAGCGACGGGGCGATGGCCACCGACCGGCACACCGCGTTCTGGCGACCGGCCGTCGAGAAGCTCGTCGAAGAGATCCTCAAGGCCAAGCAGGACGCCGACGAGAAGGACCGGGGCGTCGTGTTCGCGTGGTGGGGGGCGCACGCCCGCAGCCTGAAAGAGGTCGTGCTCCGGCTGCAGAAGAAGTACCCCGAGGTGCAGGTCCGGCACATCGACCACCCCAACCCCGCGGCACAGGGCGACATCTTCTGCGACGGGAACCACTTCGCCGCGGTGAACACGGAGCTCAAGGCGCTCGGGGCCGACGAGATCGACTGGCTGCCCAGCAAGGGGTGGAACACCGCGCAAGCCGACGACACGGCCGACCGTATGGGGGCGTTCATCGCCTCCACGATGGAGCTGCACCAGCTCTACCTCGAACGACTCGCCAGCGTCAAGGACGAGGGGCTGGTCCTCCCCGCGATCACCGGCGTGTTCGACACCCCGCTCATGGACTTCCGCGAGGCCGTCACCCCGGTGGCCAAGCTGCTGTCGGGTCTCGACTGGCACGTGGAGCAGTCGCACCAGTTCGGCAAGAAGCAGACGGACGGCGCGGTCAACGCCCTCTCGTCCGACGAGGTCGCGGCCCTCTACCTCTACACCTGCGAGTCGGCCTTCTACCGGCAGATCAACGCCACCCTGCGCAACCCGGACCGCACCCAGATCGTCCCCTACCTCCCGTATCTGCGGCTCCTGTTCTCGGCCGTGTCGCGTCTGCCGGCCCGCAAGGAGCCGCTGTGGCGCGGGGTATCGCTGGACCTGCGGGGGCAGTACCCGCTCGGCCGAACCGTGACATGGTGGGGCGTGTCCTCGTGCACGTCGAAGCTGAGCGTGGCCCAGGCGTTCCTCGGCCGCCGCGGCAAGCGGACGCTCTTCGAGGTGATCCCCGAGCGGGCCGTGGGCATCCGCAGCTTCTCCGCGTTCACCGGCGAGGAGGAGTTCATCCTCGCCCCCGGCACGCAACTCCAGGTGACCGACGTGAAGACCGAGCGCGGCGGCCTGTGCACCGTGACGCTGACCGAACTGGCCGAGCAGTCGCTGGTGGCCTGATCATCAAAGCCCGCGATACGGCGAAGGCGCCTCTCGCGCGTTGCCGATCGCGGCGATCGGGCTCAGCCCGCGCAGGCGACCTTCCCCAGGCCCGTGATACGCCGACCCGCAGCGCCGTGCCTTTCTGAGCCGGGATCTGCTCGTTACTCATGGTCCGCCCCGTCTCCCTGCGGCCGGCTCTTGGCCGGGGCCTGAAGGCTCCAAAGCCGCCCGTCGGGGTCGCGGACGGTCATCAGCCTGGTCCCGAAGTGGGTGTCCTCGAACGGGGTGACTATCTCCATCTCGGGGGCGGGGCGGAACGCATCGGCATCTGGCACCTTCAGCACCAGCTGCAGCTGGGGTTCCCGGTCTTCGGGGACCTCGGCGATGAAGAGGGAGGGGCCGTCGCCGTTGCGCAGCTGGCCGGAGTTGTGGTCTGTGGCGAACTCCAGCTCATAACCCAGTGCCTGGAAGAACTTCGCAGCCTTGCCCCAGTTGTGGGTCTCCATGAACACGGCCTCGATGCCTTCGGTCGTCATGTCAGGTCTCCTTGTCAGACGGTCGTTCGTGCTTCGGATGGGGATCATCGAGGTAGGCGCGCAGTGCCTCGGCGACCAGCGCCGACAGCGACAGCTCCGACTCGATGGCGCGGTACTTGACCTGCTTGATCAACCCGATGGGCAGGTACACGTTGAACTGCTTCACTTCCTCGTCTCCCACAACGTCATGCTAGCAAGCTAGCGATCTAGCCTCAAGCGCGGCGGTCGTCACCGCAAAGAGCCAGTCGGCGTGTGGGCCGCCAGCAGCGACATCCCGGCCGTCGGCGGTGGTCAGGTCCTGATCAGGAGCCCCGCACACCCGCGCGCGCGGACCTGCGGATGTGGTCACGAGGTCAGCACCGGCGTCGTGCTTCACGTCCTGGGAGCCGGCCGGTGAAATGAGCTCGCTATCCGGCAGAGGGCTCGCCAAGATCATGGGTATGGATATGCGCTTCCCCGCCCCCTTACGTCCCGGTGATCGTGTCGGTGTCACCGCCCCCTCCAGCGGTCTGGACGACAGCATGCGAGATCGCCTCCAGGTAGCCATACGCACGGTGGAGGCCCACGGATATCAGGTAGTCGTCGGGAACTGCATGGACGGCACCAGGCACATCAGCGCTCCGGCAGCCGAACGAGCAGGCGAACTGATGAGGATGCTCACCGACCCGCAGATCAGGGCCGTCGTGCCGCCGTGGGGCGGGGAGACCGCGATCGACCTCCTGCCGCTCCTCGACTGGGACGCACTACGTGAAGCCGATCCCACCTGGATGGTGGGCTACTCCGACATGTCGACGATCATCACGCCACTCACCCTGCTCACGGGGACGGCGACCATCCATGGCAACAACCTTCTGGACACGCCGTACCGCACCCCCGAAGGGCTGCTCAGCTGGCTGGACATCGCCACGATGCAGCCGGGGACGGTGTTCACACAGACTCCGCCGAACCGCTACCGGGCGCAAGGATGGGACGACTACGAGACCACTCCGGAAGCGCACGAGTTCACGCTCGACACCCCCGGACGTTGGACACGCCTGGACGCCGACGGCGACGTGCAGGTCGAGGGCCGCCTCATCGGAGGCTGCATCGAAACCCTGTGCAACCTCACCGGGACCCCCTATGGCGACGTCGCGTCCTTCGCCCGGGCCATGGCGCCTGAGGGGCTCGTGGTCTACGTCGAGGCGTTCGGACACGACGCGGCGACGATCTGCCGCAACCTGCATGGGATGCGGCTCGCCGGGTTCTTCACCAGCGCGAACGCGGTGCTCGTCGGTCGCACCCGGGCACCGGGCACCGGCTCGTTCACCCAACATGAGGCGGTGCTCGACGCCCTGCACAGCCTCGCTGTACCGATCATCGCCGACGTCGAGTGTGGCCATGTGCCGCCGTTCCTGCCCCTGGTCAACGGCGCTCGCTGCAAGGTGGTGTACACCCGGCACCGCAACGAGATCACGCAGATCATCAGCTGACCCCAGCAGGGCACCGTCCACACGCATGTCGAGGGCAGAGCCGACGGCGAGGCGGTAGTAGCGCAGCAGTGCCTCGACCTCGGTTTCTCGCCCATCGGATGCCGACGGCCACCTGCGGGCGACAGCGGTGTTGCGGCACGGTCAGGATTGGAGCATGTCCCGCGATCTTCGGCTGCGAGCCACCTTCGACAGAGCGGCTGCCTTCTATCAAGACGCGCGTCCCGACTACCCGGCCGAGCTGTATTCCGACCTGCTCGCGGCCACGGCGATCACGCCACCCGCGCACCTGCTCGAAGTCGGATGCGGCCCGGGGAAAGCCACGCTGCCCTTGGCGCGGACGGGCTTCCGGATCACGGCGATAGAACTCGGCGAAGCCCTGGCGGCGGAGGCGCGGCACCGACTCGCCGAGTTCGTCGACGTCTCGGTGATCACGTCGTCATTCGAAGGCTGGGAGCCGCCGACAGGGGTTCGCTTCGATCTCGTCTTCGCGGCCACGGCGTGGAAGTGGGTGGACCCGGAGGTCAAGTACGCGAAGGCGGCCGCCCTCCTCACCCAGGGCGGCCACTTGGCCGTATGGAACGCCGGCCACGCGTTTCCGGCCGGCTTCGACCCGTTCTTCACCGAGATCCAGAAGGTCTATGAGGAGATCGGCGAAGACCATGACGACCCGTGGCCGCCGTCACCGCCCGAGGACAAGCCCGACCCCACCGCCGCCGAGTTCGATGCCTCCGGACATTTCACGGTGGTCGGGACGAAGCTCTACGTATGGGCCTTGCCCTACACGGTAGACGAATACATCGCTCTGCTCGATACGTTCTCCGGCCACATCGCCATGGAGCCGGCCAAGCGCGAACACCTCTACCAGGAGATACGCCGCCGCCTCGCCGCACGCCCGGACGGACGACTCACCCGCCACTGGTCGGCCGTCCTCACCATCGGCCGACGCCTGTGACGTTGGCGGCTGAAGCTCAGCTCCGCTGGACCATTCCGTTCTCCTTTCCTCACCGTCCGGCGGGGGGCCGGGGCGGAGTCTGTGGCGGGTGGCGGACCACCACGCCCAGCAGTTGCCGCTGGCGATCATTCCTGCACGCCCTGGGGAGGCCCGCGACACCCTGCCGGCCGCGCTCGCCCTGCACCGGGAGGTGCACCGTGCGTAACCTCGCCGTGGTGGAGCGCGACGACGGCGGCCCTGGCCCTGGACCTGGCCACGGCCCGCACCGCCGGACACCGGCTGCACGAGCGGCTGGCGCTGTCGGTACGCGCGCGTCAACCGGAGCGTGGACGACGCCCGGGTGGCTCGCGCGGTGTTCCAGGCACTCGGGCCCGCCGGGTGTCACCCCGCTGTGTGAGCCGAGCGTCCGGTTGAACCGGTTGAGATGATCTATGTGTTTATCGCACGGGCTGAACGTTTCCTACAGTTTGAGGTGCCATTGGCGGGGGATGAGCAGGTATGACTACAGAGAGTAGTCGAACCATCACTGAAAGGAGTCATCATGCGTTGGCTCGTATCCATGCTCGTTTCCCTCCTCGCCGTTGCCGCCGCAGGTCTGATGTGGGTGAGCGGAGCCGCTACCGCACAGGCCGCCACCGCTTCCGGCCAGGACGACCAGGGCTCGATCGCCCTGGCCAGCGTGTTCGACGACGACGACTTTGGGGACGACGACGATGACGAGGAGGACAACCTGCGCCTCTTCAAGAAGCTGGAGACGCTCGACCTCCTCGACGAGGGGTAAGGGCTTTCGACGTTCACGGCGATCCCTTGTCACCCCTCAGCCTGGACAGGCGCCGTCGTGCGACCAGGCGGCCGATGGAATTGGCCGCCTGGTCGCCGTCTTGCGACGGTGAAAGACGCGAGGGATCGAGGCGGCACAGCCGCCGGAGACGACGCTGTGGCTCGGATGTCCGAACTGCTCAGATAATCGGGGGGCGTCCAGCACGAGTGAGTCGCAGTACGGTCGCCCAGGACATCGGTCGGCGTTGCCCATGCCCACCCTTCAGCCCTTCCCGCAGACCGGAGAACCAGGTGCTGAGGCTGGCCCGGGATCGGATCCGGACAATGCTGAGCAGCGTCCAGGTCGCCAGGTAGATCGGGATCAGGGGCGCCGGGAGGCGGCGGTAGGCGAGCCAGGCGCGGTTGCGCGCCACGAGCCGGTGGAAATTGGCGTGCCGGGCGGGGTTCGTGGCCGGGTGGTGAATGACGACGCTGGGCGTGTACCAGCCGGTGCGGCCGAGGTCCCACAGTCTCCAGCTCAAGTCGATGCCCTCGTGGAAGAGGAAGAAGTGTCCAGGCCAGCCGCCGGCCTGCTCGTAGTCGGCGCGGCGGATGAGGACCACGCCTTCCGCCATGATGGTGATGGTGCCGGCCCGGCGAGCGTCGCCCGCGCGTAGGCGCGGGACCCAGCGGCGCATGGTCACGCCGGTGTCGGGGTCGGCGATGCGGGGCTGGATGTAGGCGGCTTCGGGATGGCGGCGAGCCTCCGCGACGAGCCGTGCAAGAACGTCGGGGGCCGGGAGGACGGCGTCGTTGTCGAAGAAGAAGATGAACTCGCCGCAGCCAGGCCCGGCCAGGGCGTCAGCCCCCGCATTACGACCGGCGGGAATGCCTTCGTTGACCGGCAGAGTCACGGTGCGCACACCAGCGGGCACCTGGTCGGGATCGGGCTCGACTCCGTTGCCCACGATGACCACGCGCAGCCCGACATCGCGCTGGGCAAGGAGGGACGCCATTGCCTGCGGGAAGGCGTCAGGCCGATCGTTCATGGTGAGGACCACCACGTCGATGGTGGGCTTAGAGCTGGTCATCGTGTCTCCCGAGCGGACGTAACCCTCGACGCGGAGGAGCGGTGCCACCTGCCGGGGGACGAGCGAGGTGGTCTTGTCACGTATTGTTTCCCTCCTCTTAACGGGCCCACCCTAGCGCCGCACCAGCCGACCGGCCCCCTGGAACGCAGGCTGGAGCAGCGCTGTACACACGTGCGGGTGATCAGGCCCTCTACTTCAGCCACTAAGGGACCGTCAGCGACAACGGTCCCTTCGTGATCATCCCGAAGCCTGAGCGCCCCCGCCGGAGGCTGGATGGAGCTGCGACAAACCCCGGCAGGCAGGCACGCCCGTCCGCGAGGCTGTCCGGCGTGGTGCCCCAAGCGCGCACGTCCCGAAAATCAGCTGCCAGGCGCTCTCTCATTCGTCATGATCAGAGAGTGTTCAAGCCGTGGATGATCGATGAGCTGGCGTACGCGGGGCCAGAACACCTTGATCCGTCTTTCGTCGCCAGATACGACCGCAAGCAGGGGTATCCCGACCCCAGTGAGGATCTGACTGTGCTCGGCGAGCACGGTGTCGATGACAGTGCCGTCGTGGTGGACCTGGCCGCGGGGACGGGGCAGTTCACACTGGCCGCTGCGAGGCGGTTCCGGCGCGTGGTGGCGGTGGACGTCTCTCCCGCCATGCAGGGCTTCCTACAGGGACGTGCCGCCGATGCGGGCCTGTCGAACATCGACTTCGTCCGGGCAGGGTTCCTGTCCTATGAGCACGTTGGCCCGCCAGTCGACGCCGTCTACACCCGCAACGCTCTTCACCAGCTGCCCGACTTCTTCAAAGCGATCGCATTGGACCGCATTTCCGGTCTGCTGCGACCGGGTGGAGTCCTGCGTCTCCGTGATCTGATCTACGATTTTCAGCCGACCGAGGCAGAAGCGGTCTTCGACCGCTGGTTCGCGTGGGCGACCACGAACCCAGCTGAGGGATACACCGTCGAAGAATACGCCGAACACGTACGCACAGAGTTCAGCACCTTCCGCTGGCTCCTTGAACCGATGATCACTGCGGCTGGTTTCCGGATCGTACAGTCGTCGTTTCACGGCTCCGTATTCGGCACCTACACCTGCATCAAGCTCTGAGGCGTGACGAGGTGGAAGGAGCAGAAGGCGCACGGACGGCTGGGACCGAATCCACGCTGTCAGCTGGGGCCGCATCTCATGGCCGTGGGCGTCACGGCAGGAGCACCAAACCCGCGCCCTGATCAGCCATTACCGCCAGCGAGGCGACCCGCCACCGCAAAATCTACTAGGGCCGCCGTATTCCGTCCCGCGTGCCGGACGGAGTGTGGCTACCTGAGCACCTGGGTGCGCCTGGACGCCCCGGGATAGACGATGATGAGGAATGCCTGCCTGGCGTCTCCGTCGTCGGCCAGGGCCGCTTTCGCCCCCCGCATGTGCACCCGTACCCGGTATCGACCGGCGTCGTGGATCGCGAGATCGGGTAGTCCCTTCTCCACCTCACCCTCATCGTCGGTGAACACCATTTCTCCACTGGTGCTCTGGTATCCGACCTCGACGAGCTTCTCCCAGCCTTCGACCTCCACCGGAGGGCGCTTGTCGTACGCCTCGACGGCGACGCAGACGTGCGTGTCGGTGTCGGCGGTGAGAATAGTGAGATCACCGGGTGTGGCGCCGACCACCTTGTTGGCGGACGCCCGGTCCAGAGAGGACGGATAGACGGTGTCCGATCCTTCCTCGAAGACATTGAGCATGCCCGACGCCGCCACCCATACTGTGGCCCTGGCCCGCAGTAAGGGGCGCGTCGGCGGCCGGTGGTCGAGAAGAGAGGCGCACCGTCGCTCGGCGGTCGCGATGACGTTCTGTTCCCGCTTCCGCTGCGCCTCCTCCTCGGCGAACCGGCGCCGGTTGAGTGCTGGACACAGGTATCCGAGCGCCTTGGTGTTCTCCTCCGTGTTGACCACGAAACCGCGGGTCTCCATGACGGTCTGCATCTCCCGCGAGTCGTTACGCAACGACACCTCGCACAGGCGCCGGCCGATCTTGACCAGATGCACGTCAGGTATGTGGGCGTAGCGGCCGTTGAAGGTCAAGCGCTGCCTGTTCGCGCAGACGAACGCGGTCTCCCGCTCCCCGGGTGCGGGCTGCTTGTTCATGTACACCGACATCCTCCACGGCGCGCACTCCTTCGACGCGGCCGATGTGACCTTCTCCGGTGCCTGGTCCTTGGCGGTCGTGACGAGGAGGAGCGCCGAGGCCGCGACCGCTGTCACCGCACGGACGGCGCGGTACGTCCGGGTCGCGGCGGGAGCGGCTTCCGGGCGTGACAGCGAGGATCGAGGTGATGTGGGCACGCGTGATTCCGATCGGGGAGAAGGAAGGCTGTTTCTCCCTATCTGATCTTGCACGCCGGTGTCCAGGGAAACACCTGTCTTAAAGGTCCTTCCCTCGAACAGGGAAGGGCCTTCCGGCGTGCGGAGGATCGGGGATGTGAACCCCGGATGGTGTTGCCACCAAACCGCGTTATCAGCTCGGACCTTGCTGGTCAGAGTAATTCAACCTGGACCAACGGGCGTCTATCCGGAACGGCATGGGCGGAGCTGAATTGCAACTGGGGGAGCGGATGAGTCTCACGGGCACCTGATCTTGGACGCTCGATACCCCCACCGCGGGAACCGTCCCAGCCCGCAGTTGCGGTAAAACTCCTGTTTTCGCAGCTAGACCGCGCCTCGTGTGTCCCACCCTGTCCCACGGACGGTGCGCGCGACCTCGCTGCCGTGGTCCGATGAGTTCTGTCACCACGTACCGCTCACCACGTGCTGACGAAGGAACAAACAAAGCCGGCGAGTTCCCCGGCCAACCCGATAAGAAAAGGTAGTGACAGGACATGAAGCAGCACATCAGCGAGAACCTCCTCGGCGTCAAGGACATCGAGCAGCAGCCCAAGGGGCGCGGAACGAGGTTCACGCTCAACGGCGCACTTTGGTCACTTCAAGCGTTGTGGGGCTTCTTCTTTGCTGGGAGCGGTTTCGGCAAAGTGCTGTTGTACGACGAAGCTCTGTATGCGGCAGCACCCCAGGCCGTGGCTTGGTACGCTGCGGTGCCGCAGTCCCTGATCGTCTTCATCGGGGTCCTTGAGGTACTTGGCGGCGTCGGCCTGATCCTGCCGGCGATGACGGGAGTCAAACCGAAGCTGGCGCCACTCGCCGCCGTTGGCCTGACGCTGACAATGATCCTCGCGGCTGGTTTTCATATCATGCGCGGCGAATACGAATTGATCCCTGCGAATCTCTTGCTGGGAGGCGTCGCGGCTTTCATCGCGGTCGGACGATGGAAGCTGAGGCCCATCGCACCCGCGATCATCACCACCTCACGCGTACTCAAGTCGTTCGCGGTCCTGGTCGCACTGGCCCTGCTGGTATTCGCTCCGACCTGGTACACGATGACTCACGTCCAATTTTGATCACCTGCGCTGGTAGGTCGTCGTGGTGGGACTCTATGCTTCCCGCCCATGAGCAGAGATGGGACTCCTGTCGTACACACCAGGCGGATGGATGTGTATGTGGAAGATTGTGGCGTGGTCTACCTCTTGGATGAGGGGCGCTATGAGGCCTCCGTTGGATCAGATGACTCCTTGACTCACTCCATTGGGCACCGACCACCTGGACAATCTTTGGGTACCCGCCCTGGCGACCTTGGCTCAGGCGGACGGCGTGACCGGGGAGCGCAGGCCGAGCCACTGCTCAGCGTCCCAGGCATGGAAGCGCTCCACCTCGGTGAACCCCAGCTTTGCCGCGAGACGCATCGAGCTGACGTTGGCGCTCTGGGTGGTGAGGACCACCGGCTCGCCGGGAAGGACGCCGGCTAACCAGTCGAGTGCCGCCGCGCACGCCTCGGCGGCGTACCCGAATCCCCAGGCTTGCGGCAGGAACAGGTAACCGAGATCGGTTTTGCCTGCGGCAGCCGGGCGGCGGTGCATTGCTCTCCTGAGCAGGACCTGGCCGATCATTGCCCCGTCGAGATCAACCACGAAACTCCCAGGCCACCGCTCGGGCACCTCGGGCAGTTCGCGCTCAAGATCGTCACGCGGACGGGGGCCGCCGAGGTAGGTATGCACCTCAGGCGATGCCAGCAGCTCAATGAACGCCGCACGGTCGCGGGCCTCGGACTCACGGAGCACGAGCCGTTCGGTCTTGATCGGCTCAGGCGGCCAGGCCACGGGTCCCAGATCCGACATGCGCGCAGATTAACAGCCCGAGAGGCGCTTGACCAAGCCACCAACGGCCGAATGTGGGACATACCGTCGGCATCGGCCGACGGTGGCTTGACGACTCCCACGGTCTGCCAGTCCACGGTCGCCGGAGTCTGACCGGGAACGTTTACCGGGTTGGCGGCGGCGGGGCCGGAACCGGTTGGATGAGACGGACATCCGACGGGTTTGGGGGCGTGGTGGCGGAGCTGGTCAAGATCAGGAGGTGCTGACCGACCAGGAGGGCCAGCAGTTACAACGGATCGTGCGCTGGCGCAACGTGAACGCCCGCCATCCCGGCGTCCTGGCCGCCCAACGCAAGGAACGCGCGCGCATCCGCAGCGAAAAGGGCTTTCGCTGGGGAGAAGGACATTCACCGAAGCGGCGTGAACGGCCTGCCTCTGCAGGGTCGCTCACCCGAAGGCCTAGACCGGCACACGGACGAAGCCCTCAGTCCAGTGGTCCTCATCGAGGTCGTACTCTCCGATCTGGAAGCAGTCTGGCTCGTCGGCGAAGCCCGGTAGAAGACGCGCGCGGCGGATCCGCTCTTCGGCCACGGCCTCGGAGGAGTAGATGCCGAGCAGCTTGACGTCGTCGCCGTCCTGCTCGTTGATGAACACGCCCTCGTCGTCGAGGTGAATCGTCTCGTCGTTGGGGCCGGCTTCGTTCTGGTGGCTGATGTGCCAGAGGGGATAGACCTTCACGGGCGCAGGCTACCCCGGGCCCATCCGGTGAACATTCCCGGTCAGAGCACTAGCTCTGGCGCTGGCGCCGCCGGGCCGCACACTACTCAGGCCGCTGACATCGGCCAGGGATGCGGATTGCTGGGAGTGACTTCGTAGGTCAAGCAGCGAGTTGGTAGCGGGCCTGGTGGTTGCGCTGGTGCTCTTGGCCCAGATGGTAGGTCCAGTAGCGGTCGAAGTCGCCGTTGGCGAGCAGTGCGCGGAGTTTCAGGACGGCTTCGGCGCCGGCGCTCCGCCCGGCCGTCGACGCGTTCGTCCGACAAATGCGTTACCCGGCGGCCGGAGCGCCGTGATACACAACCGAGGTGCAAAACATTTTGGAGTTCCCCGAGGTCCTGCGGCTGATCGAAGACCGCTCGGCCGCGTTCCGTGCCGCGATCGCGTCCGCCCCCGACCTTGACGTCCAGGTCCCGACCTGCCCGGGCTGGACGCTGCGCGAACTGGCGCAGCACCTCGGCGACGGCCGCCGCCGCCAGGCCGCCATCGTCGCGGCGGGCCCGGGCGCTGAGCCCCCGGCGAGGACGGACCCGAAGGGCGCCCCGACCGCGCCCCGCGACCGCGAAGCCCTGGACGCCTGGCTCGCCGAGTCGACCGAGCTCATGCTCGACGCGATGCGCGAGGCCGGCCCGGACCGCGGCTGCTGGACCTGGTGGGGCCGCTCGCAGGCCCCGGAGACCAGCGGAGCCGTGGCCCGGCACCAGATCCAGGAGATCGCCGTCCACACCTACGACGCCCAGCTCACCCAGGGGGCCGCACAGCCGCTGCCGACGGACGTCGCGGTCGAGGGCGTCGACGAGTTCCTGACGACCGTCGCGGCGACGACCGTCCCCTGGCCGTTCAAGCCGGCGACCATCGACCTGCACACGACCGAGGGCCGCTCCTGGCGCCTGACCCTCAACGCCGACGGCGTCCGCTGCGACGACCTCGCCGCCGACGCGGAGCCGGGCGACATGGCGATGCGAGGCGCAGCGAGCGAACTGGTCCTCTACTTCTACGAGCGCGTCCCGCTCGACGGCCTGGAGACCACCGGCGACACCGAGCCGATGGAGCAGCTCGCAGACTGGGACCCGAACGCGTAAAACGCGCACTTGTGCCGCATCTGTCGGTTGTGCGCGCGCTCCTGCGGGCGCCACTGGGCCCGGGGTTGCGGACATCGCGCGGCTGCGGGCAGGCTGCGGGCCTGCTGTTCAAGGGCGAAAGGCACACCTGCGAGCGGCTCGCGCTCGACTGGGGACAGTGCGCGGCGGGTGCAGATTGCTGAGACTGACCTCATAGATCAAGCAGCGAGTCGGTAGCGGGCCCGGTGGTTGCGCTGGTGTTCTTGGTCGAGGTGGAAGGTCCAGTAACGGTCGAAGTCGCCGTTGGCGAGCAGGGCGCGGAGTCTCAGGACGGCTTCGGCGCCGGCCAGTGACCATCGGGCTCCGGTGATGTCCAGGCGGTCGCCGATCAGGTGGCGGCAGGCGCCTTCCACGGTGCCCGTGGCGATCGGCCATCCTGCTGCCAGGCATCGTTGAGGACCACGAGTGCAGCCTGCCAGCCCGGCCCCACCTCAACCGAACCCTCCGCAGTCCCACAAGACCGGTGCACGTAACTCTGTACTTCGTGGAGCACTCGGAGGAGTACGGCGACACGTAGACCGGGGTGCCGTCGGGGCGGGCGGCGCGGATCGAACGTAGTGCGGCGAGGGTGTTCGCGGTGCCCTTCCGGCGGGTGGTGGCCGTCTGGACGACGAAGTCCTCGCCGTCAGGGCTGAGCAGGCGGGGACGGCCTCCCGCCCACCGAGGGTCCAGGCAGGCCGGGCCGATCTGGTTGAACCGGTGGATCACGTCCCGCACCGTGTCCTCGTCGGCCTGCACCAACTGGGCGATCACTGGAACTCGGTTGCCGCCGGCCGAGGCCAGCAGCATCATCGCCCGTCGATAGCGCACTGTGTTGGTGCTGCCCCGGCGCACGATCCGTTGTAACTGCTGGCCCTCCTGGTCGGTCAGCGCGGGTGGTCGGTCACGTCCACCGCCGCCGACCCGCCTGGCTCCCCAATCATCCGCAGGTGAGCGGTCATCGGCTCAGGGAAGACTTCAAGCCCGTAACAGTCGAAGCTGCTGCCCCACACAGCCGAGAAACAAGCGCCATCGTCGGTGAACAGTTCCACCCCCATGGTGGGCTGGTGCCACGTCCCGAAGTCCCACTCCTCGACGTCGCAACCGTCGTCCCCGCCCATCAAGGGGTAGTAGACGACCCTCCGGATACGCCTGCCTCGCAACATGGCAGCCGTACGTTCGTACTCCACCGCGGTCAGCAACGACGACACCGGTACAGCATCACCCAATGGAGACAACTCGGGCCATCGCATTTCTGCAGTCCACGACTCAGCCGACCGGCCACAGCACGAGCTGTTGCAACTAGCACTGCAACTACGACGCCCTCAAAGATCGAAAGGCCCTCTCCCCGAATCTGGGGCGAGGGCCTTTCACGTGCGGAGGATCGGGGATTTGAACCCCGGATGGTGTTGCCACCAAACCGCATTAGCAGTGCGGCGCCATAGACCTGACTAGGCGAATCCTCCCGGTAGCCACCTGGCTCAGGACAGCGTACCGGCCTTCTGGCGAGGCGGCAAAGCGGTTCCCGGCCGCGTCGCCGTCCAACCGTCATCCGACCGTCGTTCAGCCGCCGTTAGCCTATCGGACAGGCGTCTGAGCGGCCGTCCAACGAGGGCCGTACGAGGACCGCGCGGGGACGGAGCCAGGGCCGGTCGGGGTTGTCCACGGGACGTCCCAAGGTTATCCACCGCCTGTGAATAACCGCCTGTGGACGAAGCCCGCCCCGGCGCGTGAGGCGGGCTTTCGGCAGGTGGTTCAGGCGGCGGGGTTGGCCTCGCCCTCGACCTCGACCTTGATCTTCTTGCCCACCAGCACACCGCCGGTCTCCAGCGCCTGGTTCCAGGTCAGGCCGAAGTCCTCGCGGTCGAACTCGGTGCTGATGGAGAAGCCCCATACCGCCTGCCCCCAGGGGTTGGTGCCGGTGCCGCCGTACTCGACGGTGAGCTCGACCTCCCTGGTGACGTCGCGGATCGTGAGGTCGCCGACGACCGTGAACTCGTCGCCGGAGTGGCCGGTCACCCGGGTGCTCTTGAAGGTGATCTCCGGGAACTTCTCGACCGACAGGAAGTCGTCGCTGCGGAGGTGGCCGTCGCGGTCGGCGACCCCGGTGCTGATGGACTCGGTCTTGATGGTGAGTTCGGCGGACGACTCGAGCGGGTTCTCGGCGATCGTGACCGAGCCGCTGAAGTGGCCGAAACTGCCGCGGACCTTGCTGACCATCATGTGCTTGACGATGAAGCCGACGCGCGTGTGGGCGACGTCGAGGTTGTACGTGCCGACGGCGGGGATGGTCAGGCCTTCCCAGGTGCGAGTGGTCATGGGGGTTCTCCTTGACGAGAGAGAGGTTGCGGTGCGGATGTCTGCGGCAACAAATGTCTACAGGAGGAATATTCCTCACGTCAACTATCATCGGTTAGGCTATGAGTGTGATCCCAACTGACGACCCCCGACTGACGGCCATGGGCCTGCTCGCCGAGGTCTACGCCGGCCTCGCCGCGCGGATGCAGCCAGTGCTGCAGGCCGCCGGGTTGTCGGATATCGACTTCGAGACGCTGATCAGGCTGGCCCGCTCACCGCGCGAGAGCCTGCGGATGAGCGACCTGGCGGCGCAGACCGGCCTGTCCACCAGCGGCGTGACCCGAGTGGTCGACCGGCTGGAACGTGAGGGGCTGGTCACCAGGGTCGCCTGCGCCACCGACAGGCGCGCCTCCTACGCCACGCTCACCCCCCTGGGCGGTGAGCGGCTGGAGGCGGTGCTGCCGCTGCACCTGAAGGACATCGAGCAGTCCTTCACGGGCCTGCTCGGCGCGGACGAACTCGACCGCTTCCTCCAGACGCTCCGCACGATCAGGGACGTCGTGCGTCCCTGCGCTACGGCTGGGGCTGTGGAGGGCGCATGCCCAGATCCGCCCTGAGCTTGGCCATGGCCCGCGACACCGTGCTCTTGACCGTCCCGAGGCTGATGCCGAGCGTCCTGGCGATCTCCGGTTCGGTCATGTCCTCGTAGTAACGCAGCACGATCGCGGCTCGCATCCGCGCGGGCAGCCGGTCCAGCGCCTGCTCCAGGAGCTCGTGCCCGTCACCGCTGACCTCCCCGTCGGACGCGGCCTCGGGCAGCTCGTCCGACGGGTACTCCTGCAGTTTCCGCCGCCGCCACTGCGAGATGTTGATGTTGACCATCGCCCGCCGGACGTAGCCGTCGAGCGCCCCCCGGTCCTGAATCCGGTCCCAGGCCAGGTAGGTCTTGGTCAGCGCGTTCTGGAGCAGATCCTCCGCGTCCAGCGGGTGTCCGGTGAGCTGGTGGGCCGTGCGCAGCAGAGCAGGACCGCGGGCCTGGACGTACTCGCGGAACTCCTCTTCCCATTGCGTGGTCTGCATCGTGGCCAGAATCGCAGCCGGATGTCATGTTGAGGCTGAACCGCAATTCAGGATTCGGCCCGCCAACGATAAAGGTAGGTCAAGGTCGGTGGCGGATTCTTCGACGCCGGGTGTCAACACCTTCCCTGAGGGTTGCGTATTTTGCTCTCCTCTGAGCCGTACCACGTGAGCCGTCCGGGGAGTCATGTGAGTCTGATATGGCGAAGAAGGAGGGGTGTTGATGGCGTATCCGAGCGTCGAACGCCGCCGGGTGCTGGCGGCAGCCGCGTTGGGCCGCGAATCCGGAGTCCCCGGCCCCGATCCGGCGGGCGGTGACCCGTTACGCGCGGTCGCCGGGAAGATCCTCGACATCAGTCCGCACCTCGTCACCGTCGAGACGGCCGGTGGTGAGGAGGAGCGGCTCGTCATCGCGCCGTGGGCGACCGCCTGGCACGGCGCCGACAGCGCCCCCGCGGACCTGCCGGTCGGCTCATCGGTCATGATGCGCATGCTGCGCGAGGGCAGGGTCGTCGAGCGGATCTGGGCCGACACGACCCGCGTCACGGGCACGATCCTGTCGGTCGAGGGACGCAGGGACGTGACGGTCGAGCTCGACTGCGGCTCGCACCGCGGGCGCCGCACCGTCGTCATCCCGTACCGCGCCACCGGACGCCTCCGCGTCCGCCATCCGCAGTTCGAACCCGGCTACCTCTTCGACGCGATCGGCGTCAGGCGTGACGGCGCCGTCCTCGCGCTGCTGCCTGCCACCTCGCAGCCCGCCTACCCCGCGCGGGCCGTCCCCGCCCCGCCGCCCGCCTATGGGGGGACGCACTCACGCATCTCCGGCACCGCCACCTGGTCGGACGCCTTCGACGAGGAGGAGCGCGGGCTCGCGTACCCGATGGTCGAGCGCTCCGACACCGGATGCCCGGACGCCGAGGTGTCCTGCGTGGGCCTGCCGTACCTCGCGATCGGCTCGCTGCTGCAAGTCAGGAACGTCTGCGCGGAGCGGTCCGCTAGCGTGCAGATCGTGGCCTGCGGCTGCCTGGCCGGACGTTTCTGCGACCGTTGCGTGGAATGCGGCACCTCGCCGCGCGGACGGATCGCCGAGCTGTCGGCGCCCACCTTCGTGGAGCTGGGCGGCGACCTGGTCAAGGGGTGCTTCAACGCTCAGATCGGATTGGGGTGACGCACGTGCTGGCATCGCAGCTGCCGGTTCTGATCGTGCTGCTCGTCATGGGCGCGGTCGCCAAGGTCGTCACGGCGCGCTCCGGCGGGGAGGCGCGAGCGCTCACCCGGTTCGGCCCCGCCGTCCTGGTGTCCGGGCGGATGCAGGTTCCGGTGCTGCTCGCGTGCGCCGCGGGGGAGCTGGTCCTGGCCGTGGGCGTCACGTTCAGCATGTCCCCGATCTTCAGGTGGGCGACCGTCGCGTTCTTCGCGCTCTCCTCGTACGTGCTGCTGGAGCTGCGCCGTCGGCGGCCCGACGCGGGCTGCGGCTGCTTCGGCGAGGTCAGCTCGGTGCCCGTGGGGCGCCGCTCGATCGGCAGGACCGTGGTGCTCACCGCGATGGCGCTGGTGTCGGTATGGGCGGACGTGCCCGGCTGGATGGCCTTCAGCCAGAGCTCGTGGCTGTCGGCGGCGGGTGTGGTCGTCCTCGCGCTGCTGTCGCCGGAGATCGAGGAGCTGATCGACAGGGTCAGATACCGCGCACCCTGCGAGCAGCGCAGGGCGCCCGCCGAGCAGATCACCCTCTCCAGGCTCCGGACGAGCAGCACCTGGCGCGCGCACCGCGACCAGCTCGCCTCGGCCGAGCCGTACGACAGCTGGCGGGAGCTGTGCTGGAGGTTCTTCGTCTTCCAGAACCAGGACAAGGCGGACGTCGTGTTCGCGGTCTACCTCAGCGGACGCCGCCCCGCCGTCAGGGTCGCCGTCGTCAGCCCGGAGTCTCTTCCGGAATATAGCCCAGTATCGGCCTGACACTAGAGAGCCATAGATTTCCCTCGACAGGCATGACGGTATAGCTCTATTGGGCTATCTAGCTTCCCCACTAGACAGCCCAATAGAGGTCTAGGAGTGCCGGTCAGATCGGTTGCGCACGCAGGAACCTCCCGAAATGCGGCACCGTGAACGCGATCAGGCCGCGTTCAGCGCTGTAGATGAGCCCCTTCTTGATGAGGCTGTCGCGGGCAGGGGACAGGCTGGACGGCTTGCGGCCGAGGGCGTCGGCCACCTCGGCGGTGGCGACCGGCTCGTCGCCGATCTGGGCCATGGCGTGCATGTAGTCGCGCTCGGCGGGGGTGGCGCGCTCGTAGCGGCTGCCGAAGAAGCCCACCGCCAGCTCCTCCTCGGCCTCGGGCGCCGACACCTTGACGTCGTCGAGGGTGATCGGGCTGTGCGGCGCGAGATCCCAGGCCACCTTGCCGTACGCCTGGACGAAGTAGGGGTAGCCGTCGGCCGCTTCGTAGAGCGCGTCGAGGGCGTCCTGGGTGAACTCGACCTCCTCCTCGCGCGCCGGCAGGATCAGCGCGAGATCGGCGGCGTCACGGTCGAGCTTGTCGATGCGCGCGTACCGGAAGAGCCGCTCGGAGTAGCTCTTGCTGGCCGACAGCACACTCGGCAGGTGCGGCAGCCCCGCTCCGACCACGATCAGCGGCCCGCCCGACTGCGACAGCTCGTGACAGGCGGCGCAGAGCGCGGACACGTCGGCGGGCTGGACGTCCTGCATCTCGTCGATGAAGAGCGCGATGCCGACGCCGAGGTCGGTGGCCACGCTCGCCGCGTCGACGAACAGCTCGGTCAGGTCGATCTCGAGGTCGCCGGAGTCGGCGCGGCCCCGGCTGGCGGGCACCTCGATGCCGGGCGACCAGTGCGAGGTGCCCTTCGCCGCGCCCGGATCGCGCATGGCGAACGCCTTGAGCACGCCGAGGAACTCCTCGATGCGCTCGGGCGCGCGGTGCCGCGGGGCCAGCTCGCGGATCGCCATGTGCAGGGCGGCGGCGACGGGACGGCGGATCGACTGGTCGGGACGGGCCTCGATCTTGCCCGTTCCCCACAGCCGCTGCATCGCCATGGACTTGAAGGTGTTGAGGAGCACGGTCTTGCCGACGCCGCGCAGGCCGGTGACGACCATGCTGCGCTCGGGACGGCCGCGGGCCACCCGCTCAAGCACGACCTCGAACTGCTGCAACTCGCGGTCGCGCCCGGCCAGTTCCGGCGGACGCTGCCCGGCTCCGGGGGCGTAGGGATTGCGCACAGGGTCCACGCTCTCGGACTTTATTGCGGGATATAGCGGCCGTCTTAGATTTGGGCAGAAAGCGCTACGGCGTGTCCGCGGGGACCCGGTCGCCAGTACGGTCATCGAACACACCCCCTCTCACCTGGCCGAACCCATGTTCGATTCGGTGGATGAAACTGTAGCGCGGACTCGAACAGGTGCGCGATGGTTTCAGGTAAAGATCTTTGCAACAGGGCGAGAGGCCCGTGCGTCTCGGTGATGTGGAGTTCGAGGATGCCGTCCGGGCGAGGGGCGCCGTCGGGCGTCCGGCCGGGTGCAGGCCACCGGCGCCGGCGCGCGCGGATCGGCGGCCGATGTCTGCGACCCGGTCAAGGATTCTGGAAGGTGACTTCGGGGTTGGCGGGGGACGGACCGTCCAGCAGCGGCTGGTGTTCGCCGCGTAGGTGCTGGTCGAAGAAGGCGCCCACGTACGCCGTGGTGATCTCGCCGGACCGCTTTCCGGAAAGCGGCGCGGAGGGGTCGGTGATCCCGGCCTGCTCGCCCAGGATGGGCAGGTCGATGAAGGTGAAGTGGCCGGAGTCGGCCACGGTCAGCCAGCGCTTCCAGCCGTCCAGGCGTCTCCAGTCGCGCGCCCAGGTTGTGTCGGCGGCGTCGGGCGAGTGCTGGGCCTTGGTGCCGAGCATGAGGAACGGCCGTTCGCCGAGGCCGGAAGCCGGGACCGGTGCGAAGAACGTGCCGTCCATGTTCACCCCGGCGCGCACGCGGCGGTCGGTGGCCATGACGCTCGCCGCGGCATTGCCACCGAGCGAGTGACCGGCGGCGCCGATCCGTCGTGGGTCGATCATCTTCCAGCGCTTCCAGACGGGGGCATGCCCGGCCGTGTAGGTCAGCTGGTCGATGACGAAGGAGATGTCGGCTGCCCGGCCGGCCACGGCATCGCCCAGCAGCTTCTTCTCCGCCTCATCGGAGGGAGCCTTCTCCACCGTCTCGCATGCGACGCAGGTCAGGGTGCGACCGCCCGGGAACGTGGTGCCGAACGACTCGTAGGCGTGGTCCACAAGTGCGACGACGTAGCCCTTGGAAGCGAGCTCCTCGGCGAGCGTGGTCAGCGTGGCGCGGCTGAGGGTGAAACCCGGAGACAGCACCACCAAGGGGTGCCTGCCGCCGACGGGACGGGCACCGACGCGTGCGTTCGTCCGAACGCCGGCGAGTTGTTCGGCCTTGAAGAGGCTGTCGAGCTTCTTCCCTTTGAGGAGGAGACGGGCCTCGTCGGTGGTCATGTAGGGAGCGGCGCTCCCGCCGACACGGGCCGGGTAGTACATCGACACCATCAGCTCACGCACGTTCGCTGCAGGCATCCACGGGTCGCGGCGCTTGCCGTCGACGAGATGCAGGATGTCGCGCCCGACCTGGTACGGACCGGTGGGGTGCGGGATCGCGGGGCGCACGTCGGAAGCGTCCGCAGTGGAGGTCGCGGCTGCCGGGAACGACATCGAGGCCGCCGTCGCGACGGACAGAGGCAGGGTCACGGTGAGGAGGGCCACAGCGGCGTTGCGGCGAGTTCTGATCATGAGCAGCACGGTAGGAGGGGCCCCGCCGTGCTCGACATTCCCGAAAGCCAGGTCCGTGCCCTTACTTTCGTCAGGGTTCCCTGCCTCTCAAGCTCCGCATGTCTACCCGTACGCGGCTCTGCACAGGAAGCTGTACGCCGACAACGGGCTACGGTTGCTCCACATGACGCACACCGAGATCGAGATCACCGCGGAGTTGGTGCGGGATCTGCTGCGCGACCAGCACCCCGACCTGGCCGACTACCCGGTGAGGCTCGGCGCGCGGGGCTGGGCCAACCAGCTCTGGCGGCTCGGCGACGACCTCGCCGTCCGGTTGCCCTGGATGGGGGAGACCGCGGACGCGCTGCTGCTCAAGGAGCACACCTGGCTGCCCGCCCTCGCCCCGCGCCTTCCTTTGCCGGTTCCGGTTCCGCAACGCCTCGGCGAGCCCTCGCCGCGGTTTCCGCGGCCCTGGATCGTCACCACCTGGGTTCCAGGCGAGCCCGCCGACCGCGCCCCCGTCACGCGCGGCGCGGAGGCGGCCGACGCCCTGGCCGCCTTCCTGACCGCTCTGCACCAACCCGCCCCCGAACAGGCGCCCGCCGGCCGGGGCCGCAGAGGGCCGCTGGCCGACTACTCCGAGGGTTTCGCCAAACAGCTCGCCGAGGCCACTGAGATGGGACTGATCCCCGACCCGGACGCCGTCCACGCGGTCTGGGAAGACGCCGCCGCCGCGCCCGACTGGGCCGGCCCGGCGCTATGGCTCCACGGCGACCTGCATCCGGCCAACGTCCTCACTGCTGACGGCACCATCTGCGGCGTGATCGATTTCGGCGATCTCTTCGCGGGCGATCCGGCTTGCGACCTCGCTGCCGCTTGGATTCTGCTGCCGGACGGCACCGCCGACCGCTTCCATGCCGCTTACCAGCCGGCCCCGGACGCCGCAACCTTGCGCCGCGCCCGCGGATGGGCGGTGGGACGCGCCCTCGTCGGCATCCTCATCGGCGAAGCCGGCGTCCGCGGCCGCCGAGGCGGCAAGGCCACATGGGGTCCACCCGCCCACGCGGCACTGCGACGCCTCACCGCAACGATCCATCACTGATCAATCGCTT
This sequence comes from Nonomuraea sp. NPDC000554, assembly GCF_040300065.1. Lineage (NCBI taxonomy): Bacteria > Bacillati > Actinomycetota > Actinomycetes > Streptosporangiales > Streptosporangiaceae > Nonomuraea > Nonomuraea sp. NPDC000554. The sequence goes on from NZ_JBEPDC010000018.1 coordinate 214,854, forward strand.
CCCACGCGTTCGAATACCTTCGACCCGGGCCATGCTCGGCATGCTGGGGTCTACTTGCCTGACGTGGCTTCACCGCCTTCACGCCGCTGACCAGCAAGTTCGCTTGACAACCCCAGATAGCGATCGGGCCGATCGGCCGTGGGCCAGCGACGTCGGCCGTGACCAGACCAAGGTGGAGGTCCGGCAGGTCAACTCGCCGGAAGGGGTGCAGGGCCTGCGTTGCGGCGCGCTCTGGTGCTACGGCAGGAGGCGGGGACCGGAGCGGGGGGTGGGCACGTCGTCGGAGCCGAGCACGATCATCTACCACGGCGCGAAATGGCGACAAGCCCGCCAACTACTGGGTGCTGAACTTGGCAGCCGTCCCGTCGGAGCAATAGCGTTCGCAACCATGCGGACCTTCGCGAACGTACAGGAACTCAAGGCGGCCGTCGGCGAGAAGTTCGGCCCGACCGAGTGGCGCACCGTCACCCAGGAACAGGTCAACCTCTTCGCCGACGCCACCGACGACCACCAGTGGATCCACGTGGACGTCGAGCGGGCCAAGGCCGGCCCGTTCGGCGGCACGATCGCCCACGGCTACCTGAGCCTGTCGCTGCTGCCGTCGCTCATGGACGAGCTGATGACGGTCGAGGGCGTCGCGATGGGGATCAACTACGGGCTGAACAAGGTCCGTTTCCCCAGGCCGGTGCCGGTCGGCGCGCGTGTCAGGGCCACGGCCGAGGTGAGCGACGTCAAGGGCACCCCCGCCGGATACCTGTCCAACGTGAAGGTGACGATCGAGGTCGAGGGCGAGAAGCGTCCGGCCTGCATCGCCGAGACTCTCAGCCTGTTCGTCCCAGCCGCCGAATAGCCGCCTTCCCCGTGCTCCACGTCGCCGTGATCGTGGAGCACGCCTCACCACAGCGGGCGGACGATCGCCGCCACCGCGACCAGCGCCAGCAGCCCGAGATAGGCCAGCACCAGCCGGGTGTCCCTGAGCAGGCACTTGCTCCGCGTCAGCCCGGCTCGCCGCGCCTTCCAGTACCCCGCGAAACCCAGGCCCGCGAACCCCAGCACCGCCCACGGCCCGAGCAGCCAGGCCAGCAGCGCCACGGTCGCGTACACGCACAACCGGAGCGGATCGTACGGCTCGGCCTTCACATAATCACCTGTTCGAGCACGGCCTGCGAGGCCACCGCCGACAGACGCTGCCGCGACAGCTGGGGCCACGCCTGCACGGCGCAGAACGGCGCACACTGGTCCTGGTCGGACCGCGTGCCGACGTGCACGCAGCACTGAGTGAGCCGCTCCTCGATCATCGTCGAGACGTCCATGAACGGCTTGACCGTCACCCGCACCACCCGCTCACCCAGCATCCGGCGCAGCTTCTTCCGCCTGCCGGGCAGCGCCGACGAGGCCAGGGCCAGCAGCGTCGACACGCCGAGGTCGCAGTTCTCGCAGATGTTGCGCCACAGGTCGCCGATCTGCGGGTGCGACAGCGACGACTGCTCCGACAGCAGCCCCAGCAGCGACTCCTGGACGGCCGACCGCAGCTCGCGGGGGAGTTCGGTGTCGGCGATGCGGTTGGAGACCAGCCCCAGGTTCTCCTTGAGCCGGTCGTGGCCGATCAGCGCGACCAGCGAGCGCCATTCACGCGCGTCGTCGCGGATCAGGTAGCCGACCGAGCAGCAGTGCGGGTGCGAGCACGGCAGCGCGGTCAGGTCGCGCCACGTCACCAGGCCGCCGGTCTGCGGCCCGAGCCGCTTGAGCACGCCGGTGTGCGTGAGCCGGTCCATCGGGTCGATCGGCCCGGACCTCCCCGAGCCGAACTGCGGCTGCAGCGACACCCCGCCCACGAACGGCGTGTCGAGCGCGAGCCGTACCACGTCGCCGATCTCGCCGTCGTTGACGCCCAGCGCCGCCGTCATCACCAAGGTCGTGAAGATCTCCCGCGCGGAGAGCCGTTCCACCGCCCGCGCCTTGAACCGCCGCAGGTCGCCACCCCGGTGATGGACGGACGCCGCGCCCGAGCTCCCGTCGTACTGCAGGTAGACCTCGACGCGCTCGCGATGCTCGGTCAGCAGGTCGAGCAGGGCGTCGTCCCTGGCGATGAGGACGCCGTTGGTGTTGATCAGGATTCGGGTGATCGGCCGTTGTTCGAGCTCCGCGAGCAGCGTCGCGAGCTCGGGGTGCAGGGTGGGCTCGCCGCCGCTCAGCATGAGGACGTCCAGCCTGCCGTTCTCGCGGGCCAGCCGCTGGTCGACGTTGGCCAGCACCTCCGCCACCGGGACCACGCCCGCCAGGTCGGGGGAGCTGTCGGCGAAGCAGGTGGGGCAGCGCAGGTTGCAGGCCTCGGCGATGTCCTCCAGGAGGATGCAGGTGTGCTGGGTCTGCATCTCGGGGAGCCCGTGCAGGTAGGCGGCGGGGACGGGCGCGAAGTTCCCCGCGAGGTCCGGCACGTGCTGCTTGGTGGGAGCGGTCCATTCCTCCAGATACGCCAGGATCTCCGGGTCCTCGTCGTACAGCGTACGGACCAGCCCGTGCTCGCGGCAGCCGCGCTCCAACCACACCCGGCCGTCGCGAATGGCCAGGTAGCCGCTGAGCCGTTCCACCTGGTCCAGATCTTGGCCGTGGCAACGCGGGCAGAACGCGTTGACGTACCGGAGGATGCGGTCGCCCCGCAGACCCATCCCTGTGCTCATGTCATGACCTTCCGCCGGAAAAGTGGATCGTAGTGGCCGCGCCGCCACCCGTACGCCAGCCTGAGTGCCAGCAGCGCCAAGCTCGGGATCAGGAACCACTGCGGCCTGGTGAGATCGAGCCAGACCGTCTCGTTCGCCCGCGTGAACTCCACGACGAAACGGAAAGCCGCATACGCCGCGAGGTAGAGCGTGAACAGCTCGCCCGGCTGGGTGATCCGCCTGCGCGCCCACACCAGCGCGCCGTACGCGACAAGCTGGAAAACGACCTCGTAGATGAAGGACGGATGCATCGCCTGCCCCGTCAGACACCCCGGGCACTCGGGCGTGGAGGGCGGCGCGTGCACCCCCCACGGCAGATCAGTGGGACGCCCCGGCGCCTCGGTCAGATGGCAGCCGATCCGCCCGACGGCCATCCCGAGCGCCACGGCGGGCGCGAACAGGTCTCCCGTCCTCTCCTTGAAGCCGATGATCCTCTTGGCGATCAGCACGCCCACGTACGCGCCGGTCAGGCCGCCGAGAATGCTCCGCGACCCGTACAGCCAGAGTTCCTCCAGATCCAGCGTCTCCAACCACCCGGCCAGCCTCATGCCGATAGCCCCGCCTACCAGCGCTCCGGTGACGGCGGCCAAGGACTGCTCATTGAGCGCACCACGGCGCCGGGCCTCCAACACGAACACCACGGAGGCGACCAGCACCCCCAGCCCTACGAAAACCTCATGAAACGGCATCGCAACCGCACAACCCCAACCCTCAACCGGATATCGGCCTCCAGCCCGACATCAGACCCCTGCCCGTTGGCAGGCGCCAACCTGACACCAGCCACCAGCCCACCATCAGGACGTGCACGGCCTTCGACCCCAGACGCACCCATCCGACGCGGCCTTCCAGGACGACAACTCGTCTGACCTGCTTTGCGGGGCCCAGACGCTCGTCCGGGGGTGACCTTCGACCACGAGCGCTCGCCCGGTGCGGCTTGCGACGCTGGCGCGTTCATCTGGCGCGAGCTCCGGCCCAGAGGCCCACCCTGCCCGAATCCACGCAGAAGTTCGCCCGACCTGGTGCTTCCACGCAGAGGTTCACTGGGCACGGCTTTCCGGAGGAGGCGCTCACTGAATTCGGCCACCCACACGGGCGGCACCCACCTCTCGCGGCCTCGTGGCACAGGGCGTGCTCATCTAGCCGTACAGCCCGGGATTGAGCCCCGTGCAGTAGCCCACCGAGACGATCGAGGCGAGTGCCCAGCCGATCATCAACCCCATACCCAGCCCCTGAGACCAGGGCTTACGCACCAGCACGAGCACCAGCCCCAACCCGAGCCCGACGGCGGCCAGGAACGCGGCAGCGACCCCGATGGCGACCCGTCCCTGTGCGCTCACCACGGCGAGCCCCACAAAGAGGTTCAGAACCAGGTAGGCAAAGGCGCCGGCGAACGCCAGGCCCACGATCAGCCCCGTCGGACGCTGCGGAGGCTGGGGCGGCGGCGGTGGCGGGTACACGGCGTTCAGACTACGGCCCTATACCCCCTCTGAATAGTAGATCGCTGCTTGAACCCTGCTCTTCAACCCCAGCTTGCCCAGCACCCTGCTCACGTGCGTCTTGGTCGTGGCCTCAGCCATGTCGAGCTCCTTGGCGATCTCGGCATTGGACAGCCCACGAGCCACGCAGGCCAGGACCTCCCGTTCGCGCGGCGTCAACGCACCCGTATCTCCACCCTGCTCCCGACGTGGTGCCTGCTCGGCGAAGGCGGAGATCAACCGCCGCGTCACGGACGGCGAGATCAGCCCGTCCCCCCTCGCCACGAGCCGCACCGCCTGAACCAACGCCTCAGCATCCGTGTTCTTCAACAGGAACCCAGCGGCCCCCGCACGCAGCGCCCCAAAGACATACTCGTCCACGTCGAACGTGGTCAGAATCAACACGTCCGTCACCCCCGCCAACTCGCGAGTGGCGGAGATCCCATCAAGCCGCGGCATGTGCACGTCCATCAACACCACGTCGGGACGCATCTCCCGCGCCAGAGCAACAGCTTCCTCCCCATCCCCGGCCTCGCCCACCACCTCGATGTCCTCGGCGCCATCGAGGATCAGCACGATCCCCGCCCGAACCGCCGCGTGATCGTCCGCAACCAACACCTTGACCGCCATCGCACCTCCACCGCCCTGTCCCTGAGCTCGTCCTGTCCCTGAGCTCGCCCTGTCCCCGAGCCGCTCTATCCCCGGACCCACCACGTCCCCGAGCCCACCATTGACGGCCAGGCCAGAGCGCCAACCCAGCCTCTGAGACTCCTCACGCGATCTCCGCCGAGGTCGGAAGGACCGCCACCACCCGCCAGACCCCCTCGCCCGCGCCCGCCTCGAACGTGCCCCCCACCAACCCGGCACGCTCCTTCATCCCGACCAGCCCGGCCCCAGCCCCAGGCAACCGCGCTCTGCGCCCGTTCACCGGATTGTCGACGGTCACGGTCACCCGCTCGGACTCGTACGCGATCCCGACCGTCGCAGGCTGCTCGCCGTGCTTGAGCGCGTTCGTCAACGCCTCCTGCAGGATCCGATAGGCGGCCAGATCGATCGGAACAGGCAACTCCTGCGGCTCTCCCTCGACACGCATGTTGATCGCCATCCCCGCCCGCCGAGACCGGTCCACCAGGCTCTCCGCGTCGGCCAACCGCAGCCTGGTCGCCTCGGGCTCGTCGCCCTCCTGGCGCAGCAGCCCGATCATGGTCCGCATCTCGGCCAGCCCCTTCACGCTGTTCTCCCTGACAGACTCCATGATCTTGCGGATGGTCGCCTGATCGAGATCCTTCCTGGACAGCGCTGCAGTCGACTGGATGGCGATCGCGCTGAAGTGGTTGGCGATCATGTCATGCAGCTCACGGGCCATCTGCGTACGCTCGGCCGTGATCGCCGCCTGCCGGTCGAGCTCGGCCAGTCGCGCCACCTGCTCGGCCCTGGCCCGATCGGCGGCGGCCTGATCGCGATGCTGCCGCAGCACCATCGCGGTGGTCAGGGGCGTCACCAGGATCAGCCCCGCCTGAATCCCGATCACCGCCAGCGCCACCCAGTCGCGGGTCAGGAAGCCCGCCACCGCGCCGGCCAGCACCGCCATCACCGTCGTGGCACCCAGTAACCACCGCCCCAACCGGGCAGGCCCGTAGAGCGCCGCGCTATAGAGATTGTCGGTGTACACCAACATCGTGCTGAGCGAGGGCCCCATGGCCATGTCGATCGCGATGCCCACGGTGCCCAGCCCGAGAGACCACAAGGGAGCACGCCGCCGTACCAGAACCCCCGCACAGGTGAGCGCGAGCGGCACGACAAGCAGCCACTGGGACGTCCCGCGATGGTTGTAGGCACCACCCACGATCAGGATCGACCCCACGCAGAAGGCCAGAGCCCCCGCAACCACCTCGCGCTTCATGCCCCCATCCCACCACCCACGGCAACTGCTTCCATCCTTCGAAGGATTGCCTGTGGATACATCCTTCGATGTATCCACAGGTTCGTATCCGCAGATGATGTGAAAGGTCTGGCCAACCCGGACCATAGACAGCGTGATTGTCGCCATCCTGATCGGCTGCGAAGTCGGCTTCTGGCTGCTACTCGGACTCGGCCTGGCCAGCCGCTACCTGTGGAACCGCCGCAAACTCAGCACCGCCCTCCTCCTCAGCGTGCCGCTCCTGGACGTGATCCTGCTGGTCGCGGCCGTCATCGACATGAGAGGAGGCGCGACAGCCGACTTCCGCCACGGCCTGGCGGCCGCGTACCTGGCGTACTCGATCGTCTTCGGCCACCGCACCGTTCGATGGGCTGACGCCAAGTTCCACCACCGCTTCGCAGACGGCCCGCCCCCCTGGAAGCCCCCGGCGGGCGGGATGCCCAGGGCTCGCTACGAATGGGGCATGTGGCTCCGTATCGTCCTTGCGTACGGAATAGCCTTTTTGATCGTCTTGGCTCTGGTCTGGCTGGTAAACGCCCCAACACGTACGGAACCCTTGATCACCTTCATGTTCGGCCTGCTCAAGGTCCCCTTGATCGCCCTCCTCTGGCCACTCGGCTACACCCTCTGGCCCCGCAAGATCGAGTCAAGTTGATCGTGATTGCCCAAACTGGTTCGAGGCATCGCCCAGAACCCGCTATGCTTGCTTACGCAGCGAGCGGCCGTAGCTCAATGGATAGAGCATCTGACTACGGATCAGAAGGTTGGGGTTTCGAGTACCTCCGGCCGCGCAACGCGGAAGCCCTGGTCATCGGCATGACAACCAGGGCTTTTTCGCATCTTCGATCATGTCTCAGTGTCCGGCTGCGTCCGAGTGTGATCGGTTGACTGCGGCTGATCCTTCCCAATGCTTTCCCGTGGGGAAGGCCCGCGGAGCCTCGCTGCTTCGTCGCATCACGATCTTGTCGTGAGATGCTCACGAGACTTGTGCAGCCGACGATGATCGTTTACGCCTGGGTCTGAGTCTTCTGCTTGAGGCGTTCGTAGGGGGTCTGGCCGCCGAGGCCGCCGTGGGGTCGATGGTAGTTGTAGTAGTCCTCCCACTCGCGCAGCTTGTCGTTGAACACCTCGGCGTCGTCGATCACCACCCCGTCCAGCATCCGGTAGAACTCCTCGGCGTCGATGCGGTGTGAGCGCTCGACCTTGCCGTTCAGCCGCGGGGTGCGGGGCTTGATGTAGACGTGGTTGATGCCCTTGTCCAGGACGTGCCAGTGGAAGGCCGATTGGAACTCCGCCCCGTTGTCGGTCTG